>JAZGEB010000243.1:0-2263 GCA_036478515.1 Parvularculaceae bacterium
ACCTTGAGCTTGTCCGCATCGGGGTGCGGCTCGGCATCAAGCACTTCGCCGATGGTAAAATCTTTCAGCCGTTCCGCCGGGTCATCAATTTCTTCAACTTCAAGACCGACCTGCACCATCGCCTCGACGATCTCGTCAAGGGTAGCTGTAGTCTCAAGATGGCGCTTCAGCCAGGACAGGGAGAATTTCATAAGCGTCTAATTTCGTTTTGTAGGGCGATAATAACCCGGTTCTCAGTCAAGACATTACTCAACCCATGGATTAACGACTTCAACCCCGCGGTCAAGCAGACCTGTATCCCGGTTTGCAATCCGACAATTTTGGGTCAGAGCGATGCCTAAGATTTGTGCATCAATCGGGGATACAAGCCACCGCCCTACCGGCTGAGCCCCGTCGCGGTATTGGGTTGGTCCTTCGGGTCAAAGCCATAATGCTCGAGCCATCTGGCGTCGGCGGCGAACATGTCGCGCAAATCGGGGATGCCATATTTCAGCATGGCCAGGCGGTCGACGCCCATGCCGAAGGCGAAGCCTTGATATTCGTCGGGGTCGAGGCCGCAAGCGCGCAAGACATTTGGGTGAACCATGCCGGAGCCGAGAATTTCCATCCATTGATCGCCCTGACCAATGCGTAATTCGCCGCCAACCCGCTCATAGCGCACATCCATTTCCGCCGACGGCTCGGTGAAGGGAAAGAAATGCGGCCGCAACCGGGTCTCGACACTATCGACTTCAAAGAAAGCCTTGATGAAAGCTTCTAACGTCCCCTTGAGGTGGCCCATATGGGTCGCCTTGTCGATCACCAGCCCTTCGACCTGATGAAACATCGGCGTGTGCGTCTGGTCGCTGTCGCAGCGATAAGTGCGCCCCGGAATGATCACCCGCAAAGGCGGCTTCTCATTCATCATCGTACGGATTTGCACGGGGCTGGTATGGGTGCGCAGAACCATGCGGTCTCCATCTTCTTTTTCATTGAAAAAGAAGGTGTCGTGCATTTCGCGGGCCGGGTGGTCTGGCGGGAAGTTGAGCGCGGTGAAATTATGAAAATCATCTTCGATATCCGGGCCTTCGCGCATCTCGAAACCCATATCGGCAAAGATCGCTGCGATCTCTTCAAACACTTGTGTGACCGGATGAATTTTGCCGCGTTTGCGCGGGCGCACCGGCAATGTGACGTCAAGCTTTTCAGTTGCCAAGCGGGTATTCAGGGCCGCGTCTTCCAATTGCTCTTTACGCACCGCAATTGCGTCGCCAATCCGGACTTTCAAGCCGTTCAGCGCCGGTCCCATGATCTTTTTCTCATCGACACTCATTTTGCCAAGGGTTTTCATCTGCCCAGAGACGACCCCCTTTTTGCCAAGCGCCCCAACCCGCACAGCCTCCAACGCCGCTTCATCCGCCGCGCCGGTGATTTGTGAGAGCAGGCTTTGTTCTAAAGTGTCGAGATCAGACATGTGTTTTCTTTCGGTGGGTAGTTCTTCCTAGAAAATTACTCATTCAAAGAAATTAATTTATTAGTCCGTATATCGAATAAATATGGTTCACTTCTTTCTGATGTTGCATCAAAGTAACCATCCTCATTTTCATCAATACCAAACGACATTGCGACTACATCCCCGTACGAATGGCGTTTATTTAGAAGATTTGGTTCCAGCGATATATTCAATACCTCATACTCATCAGCCTTCAAATCATACGTCGCCAATTTACGCCGGTCATTGCAAGTGAGAATACCATCCCCGTTTGTATCCTCATCTATAAACACAATCAAAAGCTTAAAATCTCGATTGTCACGCTCCCCGAAAGTAAATAACTCGTATTGAGTGATTGCAACCGGCGATGAATACAGCAATTTACTACTAGCCGTCTCAAAATTATATATTTTAAAATCAACAATGTAACTACCGGCGCATATTCTCGCAGGTTGCCCTTGGGGTGTCTTCGGGTTTTTGCCAACGCCTTGGCGCCCAGAAAACAGCCGACTGCGCCGCAGCAATGAGTTCGGCATAGTTCCCACGGGATATGCTACGATAGGAACAACAGCATATTTATTCCCGGACCTATTTGACAAAATCGATGTCCCTCTCTGCTCCACATCAGTTACAAAATTGATGTTAGCTTCAGGGTCAGGAGCGATTCCAAACGCATTTTGTGTCTCGATAGCGGACAGTGTGGCAAGGTTCTGGCCTCTGTTATATTTCTGCCAAAGCTCAAACCCCGAATTTGCGCCAACTAACAAGGCTGCAATCGCTACAATTAGCCCG
>JAZGEB010000244.1:0-5063 GCA_036478515.1 Parvularculaceae bacterium
TCACTGGGCAGTAGGGCCAGACCCTGAAACGAGATTATTTCAGCATCATCAGGCGTTTCTTGGAGCAGTTCGGCGCATAGACTGGCAGCTGCCGCATGATCGCCCTGATTGAGGGCGCTAAGGGCGGCGTTAATTTTATTATCTCTGGTCATGTCTCTTACTTGACCGGTCTTCTAACCATCGTCAATTATAGACTGATGCTTTTTACCTCTGACAATTGGGCCGGCGTCCACCCAAAAATTATGGCCGCTCTTGTTGACGCTAATGGGGCCCCAGCCCCCGCCTATGGCGGTGATGACTGGACCGCCTCTGTGCGGGCGCAGTTTTGTGAGCTGTTTGAAACTGACTGCGAGGTGTTTTTTGCGTCGACCGGCGGGGCTGCCAATGGCTTGGCGCTGGCGCAAATTGTGCCGCCCTTTGGCGCAACCTTCTGCCACGAGGCATCGCATATCCAGATGGATGAATGCGGCTTGCCGGAGTTTTATACCGGCGGGGCAAAATTACTGACAGTGGCCGGGGAAGCCGGAAAAATTATGCCGCATGCGCTTGATCAGGCGATGCGGGTTTATGCACCAGCGCAAGCTCATCACGTTAAGCCGTCGGCGTTGAGCTTGACCCAAGCAACTGAATCCGGTTGCGTTTACACGGTGGCGCAAGTCGAGGCGCTCGGCGTGGCGGCAAAAAAGCATCACCTTAAAGTTCATATGGATGGTGCCCGCTTTGCCAATGCGGTGGCGGCTTTGGGCTGTACGCCAGCTGAAATTACATGGCGTGCCGGGGTCGATGTCTTATGTTTTGGTGCGACCAAGAACGGTGCATTGGCCGCGGAAGCAGTGGTCTTCTTCAATCAGGCGGATACGGAGAATTTTGCTTGGCGACACAAACGCTCAGGCCATGTCTGGTCCAAGGGCCGGTTTATCGCCGCGCAATGGTCAGCCTTTTTGGCCGATGGGTTGTGGCTTGACCTGGCCGGCCACGCCAATGCAATGGCCGCACGATTGTCAAACGGCTTGCGCCAAGCGGGCTGCGATGTCGTCTATGAGACCCAGATTAATGAGGTGTTTGTGGTCTTCCCTGAAGGGGTCGCTGACAAACTCCAAGCCGCCGGGGCGCAGTTTTATGACTGGGTCTATCCGGGGGACCAATGGGACGGCAGATTGAAGCGCCTGGTCACAAGCTATGTGACCAGCGAAGAGGATGTCGATGCGTTTTTAGCGCTGTTATAATGAAGGCCCCCGAATATAAGAGTGCCCAATTGAGTTTATATTAAACCTATAGTAGCATATGGAACAAGAACCAGGGCTATATTAAACCCTGTGAGACATAAGGGGTGTTGGTGGGGCGATCTGGTACATATATAAAGCAGCTCACGGGGTATCGGGCATTTATCCCATCTGCCTTACCCCCAGATCCGCCATTGGACCAAAACCAAGCTATGAATCGCCTCTTGGCGGATGCCACTCTCGCCATTGGTCGGTTGGATGGAGCCATTCAAAACCTCCCAAACCCGGACCTGTTCGTTTATATGTATGTGCGGAAAGAGGCTGTTTTATCCAGCCAAATTGAAGGCACACAATCATCATTATCACACCTTTTGGAAGCCGAAGCGGAACTGTTTGACGCGCAAAGGCCGAAAGATGTTCCCGAAGTCATCAATTATGTGCGCGCAATGAATTATGGATTGGAGCGTTTGCGGGAGTTGCCGGTCTCGGTCCGTTTAATTCGTGAAATCCATAAAGAGCTGCTTCAGAATGTTCGGGGTCAGGAGCTTTCTCCTGGAGATTTAAGAACATCCCAAAACTGGATTGGACCGGCTGGGTGTACTTTGTCGGAGGCGAGATTTGTGCCGCCGCCGCCAGATATTTTATCTCAATGCCTTGGGGATTTAGAAGAATTTTTTCATCAACACGATGGCAATCATGACCTGGTTCGGATTGGGTTAGCGCACGCACAATTTGAAACCATTCACCCTTTTCTGGACGGTAATGGCCGTGTCGGGCGTTTACTGATTACATTTTTGTTATGCGAGAAAAATATTCTGGAAAAACCAGCTCTCTATCTATCGCATTACTTCAAGGCCAACAGACAAGAATATTACGATCGATTGCAAGCAATTCGCGACAATGGGGACTGGGAGGGGTGGTTGGTGTTTTTTCTGACAGGTGTCAAATCTGTCTCGGAAGAAGCCACGCTGACAGCTCGAAGAATTGTTCATTTGCGCGAAGACCATCGTAAATATATTCAGTCAAACTTTGGTGCCCGCGCTGGGAATGCAACAATAATTCTGGAGCGCCTATACGAGCAACCCATATTACAGGTAAACGCGGCAGTGGATTTGTTGAATGTTTCCTATCCGGTTGCCAATAAGATTGTTACAGCACTTGCTGAGGCTGGAATAATTAGAGAGATTACGGGGCAATATCGAAATCGAGTATTTGAATATACACCGTATATTGATCTTTTTTCAGATCGGAATGCTTCATAGGGACCCACTCTGAAGCACACCCATCTCGCGTCTAGCAATATCTGCCAGCAGATCGATCATGCCGGAGCTGTCATTGAGACAGGGGATCAGGGTCAGGGTGTCGCCACCATTTTGCTGAAAAATTTGCGCAAGGCCAATGCCAATTTCTTCGAGGGTTTCAATGCAATCAGCGACAAAGCCCGGCGTGATGACGGCGATGTTTTTCTTGCCTGCTTGGGCTGCCGCAATGATCGTGTTCTGGGTCGAGGGCCCGAGCCATTTGGCCCGGCCAAATTTGGACTGATAGGCGAGCGGCGCAAACCCCGCGTCCCAACCCATGGCTTGGCGCAAGGCGGTGGCGGTGGCCTCACAGTCCCGTGGATAGGGGTCGCCCTTGGCCACATAGCGTTCTGGTATCCCGTGGAAGGACAGGATTACTTGCTCTGGATTTTGGTCTTGCAAGCCACGATGCAGGCTTTGTTCGAGAGCCGAAACATATAAAGGGTGATCTGAAAATGCCGGTACAATACGCAAATTTGGCTGCCAGTTGAGGCGGTGCAAGCAGGCCGTGACCTCATCGGTCACACTAGCGGTGGTGGTGTGCGAATATTGCGGATAAAGCGGAACGATGACGATGTTGGTGCAGCCTGTGGCCTTGAGGGCAGCAAGACGGCTTTCGATCGACGGATTGCCATAGCGCATCGCCCAGTCAATAGCCACTGTTTCGCCTTCAAAACGAGTAGCTAAGCCTTTGGCCTGTGCCCTGGTGAAGGTCTTGAGCGGGCTTTCATTATCGACCTCGTTCCAGATTGTCGCATAGGCCCTCCCGGTTTTGGCTGACCGAAGCGGCAAGATGATGCCATGGAGCAGCGGCAACCAGAGCGCCCGCGGTAAATCGACGACCCGTGGGTCAGCCAGGAACTCGGCCAGATAGCGCCGGATAGAAGCCGCATCGGTGCTGTCGGGGGTGCCCAGATTGACCAGCAACATGCCGGTTTTGGCGGTGTCTGAGGAAGGGGAGGGCGAGGGGTCCATCGATCTTACCTAGCGCAATTTTTCAACAAGTCGAATTGAGAATTGGCTGATTGTTTAAAAAAGCGTAACCCGCAAAAAGGACAAGGTCTCGCCTTTTTGCGATACTCATGGCAGACTTAGCCTTGAGTGAGAGAAGCGATAGAGAGATCCCCAATGACAAAGTTGAGATACGCAAAATTTCTGATGACCACCGCGACGGCCCTCATAGCGCTCAGCGCGGCGATGCCCGTCTTTGCCCCCGCCTATGCAAAAGACGATTTAGCTGTGACGATTTATAATTCCGGTACCGCCTTGGTTGAGGATAAGCGCGACATTAATTTTCGCGATGGTCGCTCGAAAGTCGAATTGCCCGGCGTGTCGTCGCAAATCATCGCCCCGAGCGTGACCTTTGTTGCTGATGGTATCGAAATTATTGAACAAAATTTTGACTTCGATCTACTCTCTCCTGCAAAGCTGATGGAAAAGGCGGTTGGTCAAACCGTTGAAATCGTTCGCATCAATCCCGGCACGGGCCGGGAAACCCGGCAGCGGGCAAAAGTCTTGTCGGTCAATAATGGCGTGGTCATCGAGGCAGGCGGCAAAATTGAAGTGCTGCGCGATGATAATTTGCCAACCCGGGTGATTTTTGATGGCGTGCCGAAAAATCTTCGCGCGCGGCCAACTTTATCCGTAGACGTGACATCGGCCAAATCTGGCAAGCGCGAAGCGGCGCTGACCTATCTTACCGGCGGTCTTGGT
Organism: Parvularculaceae bacterium; assembly: GCA_036478515.1. GTDB lineage: Bacteria > Pseudomonadota > Alphaproteobacteria > Caulobacterales > Parvularculaceae > CALLVA01. The sequence continues at coordinate 4,238 of JAZGEB010000244.1, forward strand.
TGGTCATCTGATTATGTGCTGCTGTTTGACGAGGCGGATAGCCAAATGGATTTGCAAGGCTGGGCGACCTTAACCAATCGGACCGAAACCACCTTCGAGCAGGCTAATCTGGTGCTGGTGGCGGGTAATGTGCAATCCGGGGGCCGTGGAGGTGATCGGCCGCGCAGCTCATCCAGACGTGGCGGTTCTGAAAATACCGCGCCGGAGCGGATCGGCGATAATTATCTCTACCCGATCCCCGGGCGGACCACGATTGCCAGCAACCAGACCAAGCAGGTCAGCTTAGTGGATGTGGCTGGGGCCAGCGCCACCAAAGTCTATGAATATCAAGCGGGTGGTTTCAACTCGATGGGCAATCCGCAAAATGTTGATGTCCGGATCGCTTTTGCCAATTCAAGAAAAACCGGTCTTGGCACGGCGCTTCCGGGCGGTACGGTTCGGGTTTACGCCAAAGATGCCAGAGGCCGGGCGCAGTTTATCGGCGAAGACCGGCTCGGCCATACGCCGGGCGGCTCAGATATTTCGCTAAAAATTGGTTCCGCTTTTGATGTCACCGTGCAATCAACTGTGACCAACAAAAAAACCATCAATAAACGAACCCATGAAACCACGATGAAATATGTTGTCCGCAATGCCAAGCCAGATGCGGCAACGGTTCTGGTGCGCCAACGCGTCGGTGGCTGGTGGGGGGTTGAACATACGATGATGAATGAAAGCTTGAAAAGCCGACGGCCGCAAAATGACATGTTCGTTTGGGAAGTGCCGGTACCAGCCGAAGGCGAGACAACACTTACCTTTACTGTCCGCACCAAGAGCACTTGGTAGT
>JAZGEB010000245.1:0-2181 GCA_036478515.1 Parvularculaceae bacterium
TTGTCAAAACCCACGCCAAAAGAGTATGGTCGCCTTCCAAGCCCCTCAACCTCAAGGAGAATGCCCCATGGGACTATTTAGTTTTATCGCAGAAGCTGGCGAGAAGATCGCCAAAGCCGGCGCCAATGCCGCCGACGACATCAAGGATCGCGTCGGTGGTCATAAGCTTGATGAACACATCAAAGATTTCGACATCAAGGAAACAGCGCCGGGAAAAGTGATCTTGCGCGGCAAAGCCAAAACCAGAGAAGCAGCTGAAAAGCTGATCGTTGCAGCTGGCAACACCGCCGGTGTCGCTGAAGTTGAAAGCGAAATTGAAATCGAAGACGATGCGCCCGAAGCGACCATGTATACGGTCAAAAGCGGCGACAGCCTGTCGAAAATCGCCAAAGCCCATTATGGCGATGCGATGAAATACACCGCGATTTTTGCAGCCAATCAACCAATGCTGACCGACCCGGACAAAATCTATCCCGGTCAAGTATTGCGCATTCCGGCAAAAGAAGCGCTGGCGTAACGGCCAAAAATTCTTCTCCTCCCGAGGCTTTTTCGGGGGGGGATTTTTTTAGCCCTTCGGAAAAACAAAATCCTGCTGCCGTGGCAAGGTCCGGCCATCATAGGCTTCCTTCGCATAGGCCCCGTCTTTTTCGACCCAGTGCAAGAATAAATGCGCTGACCATCTGTTGGGATTTGGCGCGAGGCGACCATGCCGGCGTTCAATCCCCTTATAAAGAACCGCATCCCCGGGGCGCATTGCAAACTCATCATAATCAGCATCGCCATAATCTGACATCTGGCCCGATTTGAAAAATTCGCCCGGCGCTAACGCAACCCGCTCAACGCTTAAACTCCAAGGCTGGTCATCCGCATAAGCAAGGGTCAAAGAAAGAGAATGCTCGCACGCGGCGCGATCCGCATGGATCCGGCAAATATCCCCGCCCTGATAAGAGCGAAAAAAAGAATAGGTTGGCAACAAAGCAACCCCGGTCAAACTTTCCATCCGGCTGGTCAGGCCAAAATGCAACGTCGTCATCGGCCACCAATGATAGCCGTAAAGTTCATAGGCTGGCTTCTCGCCGACCCGGGGCGCGGCCAACAGTTTGGCCCCGACCTGAGCGATGACTTTTTGAATCTCAAATGTCAGATTGCTGGCAACTTCCGGGGCCAACAAAGCCGGCAACAAGGCGCGGCCTTGCTGGTGATACTGGTCTGAAATTTCGGTGCTCTGATTTGTCATCCCGCTAATATATCAAACGCCGCCGCGCTCTGCTAGAGTTCAGCGATGCAAACCAAAGATGATATTATCCGGCTGTATGAAACCGGCATGGCGATTTTAAGCGGGGTCGATGGCCCACCGGACCAAGCGGCATTGGCCATCGCGGCATCCTCTTTTGCTGAAGCCGCAAGCCAGAGCCCGATGGCCAAAGCCAAACATGCGGTCATGTTGGCGCTCGGCGCGGGTGTTGCCCTTGATGATGAAGCGGCGAGCGAGCAATTCGTCGACGCGGCGATGTCTGGCCATCCAGGATTATTGCGCGAATTAGCTATGCTATTATTGATCGCGCCCGCTACGCAGCATACAGAGCAATTGGCGGCGGGTCTGTTAAGACGCGCCGCATCAGCCGGAGATTGGATTGCCGCTTTTTTAATCTTGCGCGAGGCCCAGCGCGAGCGTTATTTAGCGCCCTACGGAACACTCCAAACACTGGCCATTCAATTGAGCGAGAGTGTGCCCTTCGCTCATTATTTACGCGCGAATGTCAGATATCTCGAGCGAAATATCAACCCGGTCTCGTCAGCCCCCTTTGACACTGGGGCCTGTCTACAAGCCGTGCGCCAAGCTTTGGTCGGGCACGCACCACCAGAGCCGACAACCCTCGCGACATTCCCGCAAGTTACGGCTCACAAAAAAATACTCCAACCGATCGAGTGTGATTATATTATTGCGCGTTCAGTAGCGCACTTACAGCCCTCGAAAGTTATTGACCCGGCTGAAGCTAATGCGATCCAAGCACATTTCAGAACCTCCGAAGGGGCAACCTTGTTGCCCGCGAACCTCGATCTGCCTTTAATCAGTATGATGCGCTCCTTGTCAAAACTGACCCACAAGCCGGTCAGCCATGGTGAATTTTTAGCCATGCTGCGATATGCGCCGGGCCATGAATATAAACCGCACCATGA
>JAZGEB010000246.1:0-4591 GCA_036478515.1 Parvularculaceae bacterium
GAAACGAAAACAGCTTTTGCCTTGTAGCGTTTTGTTATCCCGAGGTCATGGGCGACGGCGGCTGAGGCGGCGAGCAAAATTGAATCCACCGTCGACATCACCGCCGATAAAATCGCCGCGATCACAATCCCGGCCAAAACTGGCGGCAAAACATCACTGGCCACCCGGTAAAACATCACCTCGCCATCAGCCAATGCCCCGCCGGTCATGGCCCGGCCCGCCAGAGCCAACATCGCCATGCCGATATAAACTGCAATGGCCCAACTCATGGCGATGGCAAACCCTTGACGCCGCGCTTTATCATCTTTCAGCGCCATCAACCGGTTGAGTAAATGCGGTTGGCCAAAAGCGCCAAGGCCGATTGAGGCCAGTCCCATGGCAAAGCCTAAAAAGACGAAGCTTCCCTTTTCGCCAGACCAATGCATATAGTCAGATGGCGCTTGCGCCGCTAATTGGCTGAACATTTCTCCCGGTCCGCCAAGGGACATCACCGCAAATATCGGCAAGCCAATCGCCACCACCATCATCACAATCCCTTGCAATGTATCAGTGACGCTGACCGCCCAAAAACCGCCCAGTAAGCAATAGACCAAAATGATGACCGCGCCGAGCAACACAGCTTCAATCCGGCCCAACCCGAACTGATCAACAAATGCTTTTGCTGCCGCATCAAATTGCGCCGCAATATAGAACACAAAGCAAAATACAATCAGCAATGTACTCAAAATTGCAATTGGCCGCGCTGTGGCTGGAGCCAATCCGGTGGTGAGGTAATCCGTGAGCGTTATATGTCCGAGCTGGCGCGTCTCTTCGCGCAAGGGCCGCGCGATCCACAACCACATCACAATATATCCAGCCCAAATTCCGGGTACCATCCACAGCGCTGAGACCCCAGCGACATAGACAAAGCCGGAAAACCCGAGCAGCACCCAAGCAGATGAGGTGCTCGCGGCATAAGAAAGGCCGGACACGAAAGCGCCGACGCCGCGGCCCCCCAAAAAGAAGTCGTCCTCGGTTTTGACCCGCCGCGACGCCCAGAGGCCGATACTGATGAGGAGCACCTTATAGATCACCAATGTCAGCAGAACGACAGAACTCTCAGACATACCCCGTTCCCTTTTCCCGGCAATTGTCATTGTCCCAATCAGACCATCCTGCCGCAAATCTCGGGGTCACGCAAATCGCGCCCTTAGCCAAACAAATCCCCCTGACCACTGACCGCCTGGGGCACGCGAAACTGGCTTGTTTCAAGCGGCGGCATGGACTTATCAAGGCCATATTTTGCAATCGCGCGATTAAATCTGGTCAAAATCAACGCCGCATAAGTCCCCTTTACATCACCGCCCCTAGACCACGCGGCATCATAATCACGCCCGCCATTCATCTCACGAATATGACGCATCACCCGGTCGGCGCGATCGGGCATAGTGGTCGCCAGCCATTCTTGAAACAGCGGCGAAATTTCAAGCGGTAGGCGGATGATTGTCTGCGCGGCAAATTGCGCACCGCTGGCTGCGCCTTGCTCGAGAAGTGTTTCTAACTCGCAATCCGTCACCGCCGGGATAATCGGCCCAATCATTATGCCGGTTGGAATGCCCGCCTCAGAGATTTTTCGCAACGCCTCAAAGCGACGTTTTGGCGTTGTCGCCCTTGGCTCCATATGGCGTGCGAGGCTGCGATCATTCGTGGTAATAGACAGCATCACCCGGACCAAGCCACGTGTTGCCATCGGCGCCAAAATATCCAGGTCGCGCAACACCATATCGCTCTTGGTCAGGATCGAAACCGGGTGGTTGAACCGGTCCAAGACCTGTAACAGACGGCGCATGATCCGATAGCGGCGTTCAATCGGTTGATAGGCATCAGTATTGGTCCCAATGGCAATCGTCCGGGGGCGGTAAGTTGACGCCGATAATTCCTTTTCCAAAAGCGCCGCTGCATTTGGCTTGGCGATGAGCTTGGTTTCAAAATCAAGCCCCGGCGACAGCCCAATATAGGCATGGGTGGTTCGGGCAAAGCAATAAATGCAACCATGTTCGCAGCCGCGATACGGATTTATCGACCGGTCAAACCCGACATCAGGCGAGGTGTTTCGGGTCACGATCTTGCGCGGCACCTCGAGCGTGACCGTGGTTTTGATCGCGCCGCCCTGGGCCGGATCAGGGGGAAAAGTCTCTCCTGCCTCTCCCCCCTTTTGGCTCTCTCCACAAACCGCCCAACCATCGTCAATCTCTTGCCGTGTCTCCTGTTCATACCGGCCTGAGGCGTTAGACCGCGCGCCGCGCCCTTTGCTTGGTACCGCCCCTTTGGCGGGCTGGCGGGTTGGGCGGAACGGCAAGGGCGCAGCGCGGGTCATGCTGATTGACATACTAAACGAACCGGAACAAATCAAGAACATTTTATCCCCATTCGTCACTTTTCTATCAGGTCATGGCTTTTGCTTTTGACAGCACTGGCGCAAGCCGCTTTGGTCTTACCTTATGGTATCGATTATCATCCCGACCCTGAACGCGGCGCGCGACTTGCCAGCTTGCTTGTCAGCTTTGATGCCCGGCGTGCTCTCAGGTCTGGTGCGCGAGGTCGTGATCTCAGACGGCGGCTCAGATGATCCGGTCGCCGATATCGCCGATGCCAGCGGTGCGCGCTTCATCTGCACTGCCCCCGGTCGCGGTGCGCAACTGGCCGCTGGGGCAGACGTCGCCAAAGGAGACTGGCTGTTATTTCTCCATGCCGACACAGGGTTGGCCCCAGATTGGCCCAAAAATGTTAGCACCTTTATCGCCGCAACGGGTACAGCCCGCCGCGCTGGATATTTCCAACTTGGGTTTGATAGTCCCAAAAAGGCCGCTCGCCGGGTCGCGAGAGGGGCTAATTTGCGCGCCAAAATATTTAAGCTCCCTTACGGCGATCAAGGCCTGTTAATCCGTAAACATCATTATGCGAGCCTTGGCGGTTATCAACCGCTGCCGCTTTTTGAGGATGTTGACTTGGTCAGGCGCCTTGTCAAAACCGATGGCAGAGCGAGCTTGGTGGCACTTCAAAGTAAGGCCATCACATCACCAGACCGCTACGAACGTGATGGCTATACAAAACGGGTGTTGAAGAATTTCACCTATATCACGCGCTATTTTCTCGGCATTGCGCCTGAAAAAATTGCCGCCAAATATCAATAAGAAGCGATGCCATGAGCTGGTCGCCAAAACTCATTGTTTTTGTCAAAGCACCGAAAATCGGCCGCGCCAAAACACGGCTGGCAAAAGATATTGGCGCTGCCAGGGCCGCGACTTTTTATCGCCAAGCGACCGCAAAACTCCTCGGGCGCATGGCTGATCGACGCTGGGAAACGCTGCTTGCGGTTGATCCAGCACCCTATATTTGTGACGGGTTTACAAACTTATGGCCGCCTAATTTCCAACGTATTGGCCAAGGCAAAGGTGATCTTGGCCAGCGTATGGGGCAGCAATTTACCCATGCAAAACCCGGCCCGGTTATCATCATCGGCTCTGACGCCCCCGGAGTAACCAGAGCATTGATTGCTAATGGGTTTGCAAATTTGCGCGGCAGCGATGCGGTGTTTGGCCCGGCCGAAGATGGCGGCTATTGGCTTATCGGCATGGCCCGAAGACGCTGTGCCCCAAATTTATTTCACCAGGTTCGTTGGTCTACGGAATATACGTTGCAGGATACGCTGACCAGTCTGCCATTCAGGTTTCGCATCTCACACTTGCCAAAATTGTCAGATATTGATGATGGAAAAGACCTTGCCAACATGCCCGGCGCATTATTGCGGTCGCATAGTTGAAGAGCAAATATCTTCTGTAAGCTAATCTTCTCCCAAATATCAAAGAGCAGTTTGGGTTGCGTTCTGGGTGCGCAGCACCGCCCCCGTATGTGGGGGGAGGCCATGTGTCGCCCCGGGCGAAGACCCGGGATCTGATATGCGGAGCGGCGTCCGGGGAGTAGAGAGTTTGTAGTTGATAGAGAGCCCCCTCACCCAAATTTTAAGGAAAATTTGTGCCTCTCCCAAAGGAGAGGCGAAGGACGGTGCTTGTAACAATTGCCTCTCCTTTGGGAGAGGCCAGCGAGTTCTTGCGAGCGGGTGAGGGGTTGTGGTTGGTTGCTTATATTTTTTTCGAACGCATGAGTGATCCACCCGCCGTTTCGCGAGTTATAAAAAATGAACCGCACGCGATTGGCTTCGCCAATACGCTTTCGCGGTTTTTCGCATTTCAGCTAAAGCTGAATTGCGAGAAGGAGGCGGGCGCTAATCTCAGGCTCGCTTTAAAGTTTGTAGTATTAGGTGCGGCCTCTCAACCAACGCCCTGCATTATTCTGACACCCAATCTATAGGCATCTTCCTTTCTTGCGAAAGAAAGACAAAAGGGCCGGCAGAGTGACAACGAGATCCACATCTCGTCCAACCTGCGTGCATCCCCTGATCCTTCAAGGCTGGTACCAAAAAGCCTCCTCATGATCAGGTCTGGGGTCAATATAGCCCAGGTTTAGGGGGACGGGGATAAACTACCGCAAACCCAGTGGTGGCATGGCGTTTCGTTGAACGAAACGTTTGTGGGTTTTGACCATGTCGCGC
>JAZGEB010000247.1:0-5480 GCA_036478515.1 Parvularculaceae bacterium
CAGAACGGTTGGATCGCAAAACCCCGCAACCAAAATGGTCCCAATCGCCCCGGCTATGCCATGAACACAAAGCACATCAAATGCGCCATGTTGGACCTTTTGGGCGATCAGATGCGCTGTCCCGAGCACCGCGCCCGCGCTCATGATCGCGATCAAAAAACTGCCCGCAAAACCGATGACGCCGATGCCAGCGCAAAGAGAGATGAGACCGGCAATCAGTCCATTGATGATGAGCCGAGCATTGAACAGCTGATTTCGAAGCAATCCGTAGACGAGCCCGACGCTGGCCCCTCCTGCTACTGCGAGCAAGGTTTTGATGCTAAACTCGCCAAACCGATCTGCCTCCAGACCAAGCAGAGGGCCATAAAAACCGAGCCAGCCTAAACTTACTAAAGCGGCCCCGAGCAGCAGCACCCTGCGGTTTTTGGCACGCGGGATTTTGGCAAGCGGGATTTTGCCTATGCCCCCTGCTGCTAAAAAAGCCAACCCAAGACTTGCGGCCACCACATGAATGAGGGCGCTACCAGCGCCGTCAATAAACCCGACATCTGCTAAAAAGGCTGGATTGTCCGGAATAATCCGATTGCCCCATACCCAATGGCCGATCAGCGGATATATGAGGCCAGTTGTCAGGATAATCGTGATTGAGTAGGCGCGCAGCTTGGGTTGCTGAGATATGATCTGGGTCAAGATGGTGATCAAGATGGCGCAGAGACTCAGTTGAAAAAGTACAAATAAGCCCATGGTGGGATCGAGCCGACCCGGAAGCCCAAAACCGATAAAACCATTGGTCCCGGCGCCAAACATGATCTGGAAGCCAAGAACGAGAAAAATACCAGCGCCAAGCAGCGCGACACCGATGTGTTTACGGGTCAGCCAGCCCGCCGGGCGGCACAGCAAAAGTCCGGCTTGCACGCCAAAGACCGGCGCTGCGCAGAGCGCCCACCAGACGATATTGTCCGCTATCAGTTGTGCCATTAATGCCGGCATCTCAGGTCATCCAGATTTCTTAATTGTTGGTCAGGCGTGACTATCTTTTTTAAGAACTATCTGTTTTAAGAAAGGGATGATTTTGCTGAACAATCAAGGCACATTTAGCAAATGGACATGCCCGAAAGACCGATCCTGCAACCTGATGATGTGCTCAAAGCCTATACGCTGGGCTATTTTCCCATGTCAGAAGCCCGCGATGATCCCAAAGTGTTCTGGGTATTGCCACAATGGCGCGGGATTTTGCCCCTTGATAATTTGACTATATCGACTTCCTTGCGCAAATCTTTGCGCCAAAACCGGTTTGACGTGACGAGCAATACGGCATTTGCCCAAGTGATGGAACACTGCGCCGAGCGCACCAGTTTTCGCGAAGACACCTGGATCAATCACAAGATCATCGAGGTCTATTGCGAGCTCCACCAGCAAGGCCATGCTCATTCGATTGAGTGTTGGCAAGACGAGCGGCTGGTTGGCGGGCTTTATGGGATTTCGATTGGCGGCGCGTTTTTTGGCGAGAGTATGTTCTCCCGGGTCTCAGACGCCAGTAAAGTCGCCTTAGTACATTTAGTCGCTCGGTTGAACATTGGCGGCTATGGCTTGCTCGACACGCAATTTATCACCGATCATCTGGCCCGCCTCGGGGCCATTGAAATTGAGAAAAATGACTATCAGAAATTACTTGAAGAAGCGCTCATTTTAGACGGGAATTTTAAAGCGATAGAAGAGGTTTCAGAGGCTTACTCTGATGGTTCTTTCATTTTGCAATCAATCACCCAGACATCATAAACCGGGTGCTCTAACGGGTTAAGCGCTGGTGAAGAGGCGAACATCCAGCCAGTGAAGATAGCCTCTCCTTCAGGGATGAAAATCTGTTCCCCGTCAATTTCAGGCTCGACACTTGTCTCGACCACCTCGCCGGCGTCAGCCAGCTTGATGTCCTCCGAGGGCTGCTCCAATGTCTCATCGTCTCTAGCCGCTTTGGGGGTATAGACCTCGAGAAATGTCGTGGTTTCCGGGAATTCTTCGGGCGGTCGTTTGTCACATGTGCGGGGAATTAAGGTCAAATCGCCAAAAGCCTGCGGTTGGCCGATCTCCACTTCGAGGTCAACAAATTTGGCGGTAATCTTGTCCAGAGCCCGTAGCGTCACTGAGACCGGGATCAAAGGATTGTCTGACGCCGGGTCATAAACATCAACGGCAAAGCCAACCCCGGAAGCGGATTTAGACAAACGGTCAAGTTCACTCAACGCCGCGCCGTCTGCTGGCGCAACAGGTTGTGTGGTCCAGCCATAGGATTGGCCATTGCGGATAATCGTGTCGGTTTGCGCAACTTCAGACTCATCTTCTTCGCTCGCAATCCAATCGCCTTCGGCGCGCTGGTCTTGCAGGGCAAATGCAGACACCGATGTGGTTGCGAGCGCAACCCCGGCCAAAACTGAAATCAGATGCTTTGTCATACTCTTACCTGCCTCATGCTTGGTCAGGTGACCAAGCCTCATAATCTTGCCCTACACCGCCATCCTTGGAAAGGGCTTTTTGGCCACTCCTGATCAGCTCAAGCGAGCCGGTAGGATGATAGGCCAACGGTGTGCCCGACATATTTGGCAGATGATCCAGTTCAAAATGCTGCCGCTTTAATGGCGATATGGTTGGCGGTTCAGCGCTATTATGATGCAGCCAGCCATGCCAGTCAGGCGGGATGCGTGAGCCATCGACCACCCCGTGATAGATCACCCAGCGCCGATGCAATCGGCCGCCAGAAAAGCTCGGCCGGGCGCCTTCTTGATAATATTTATTGCCTTGGTCATCTTCGCCGATGAATTGCGCTTTGCGCTTCCACAGGGTAAAGCGGGTGCCCCAGGTTGCGGTATCCCACCATGCAAAAATCTGTTTGAACATATCTTACGTCCGCTTATAGCCGTGGCAACAAGATGCCTCGTAAAACTGGCCGGAATATGGCCTGTTGCGGGCAACGCAGCAAGGAAAATCAATGACCCCGATCATCGAAACCGAGCGCTTGATCTTGCGCCATATCAACCCTGAAACTGACTTTGAGGGCTGGGCAGAAATGATGGCAGATCCGGACACCATGCGCTATCTCAGCGGCGACGCCCTGAACCGAGCCTTAGCATGGCGCAATATGTGCCTCGTCATCGGCCACCAGCAGGTGCGGGGCTACAGCTTTTTTTCGGTGATCGAAAAAACTACCAAGGCTTGGGTTGGACGGGTTGGACCGTGGGCGCCAGAAGGCTGGGTCCAGCCAGAAATTGGCTGGGCCATTCATCCTGCTCACACGAGAAAAGGCTACGCCACCGAAGCGGGCGCGGGTTGTATAAAATATGCGTTTGAAACCTTAGGCTGGCGTGAAGTCGCCCATGTCATCCATCATGAGAATGTCGCCAGTATGAAAACTGCCGAAAAATTAGGCTCATGCAAAATCAAGGACTTGGAGGGCATCCCCGGTGTCACCGATGCGCCGTGTTTTCTCTATGGCCAAAAACGTTAAACCCCGGGCGTTAAACTAAGATCAGCGCCGCCAAACCCAAAAAGGCGAAAAAGCCAACCACATCGGTTACCGTAGTGACAAAAACCGCCGAGGACACCGCCGGGTCAGACCCTGCTCGGTGAAGACCAATCGGCACTAAAATCCCGGCGAGCCCGGCGCTCAACATGGTGATGATCATCGCCAGCCCGAGCACCAGCGCCAGTTTGAGCCCCTGCTCCGTCCCCGCGGGAGAACCAATCCCGACATAAGCATACCAAACCCCAGCCAGCACCCCGAGCAACACCGCAAAAGCCAACCCGTTCAAAAATGCCAGCGACGCTTCGCGCCCGACCACCCGCATCGTGTTAGCGGAGGTAATGTCTTTGGTCGCAATATTGCGCACCGCAACGGTCAAGGTCTGGGTCCCCGCATTGCCGCCCATGCTGGCCACAATCGGCATCAATATGGCCAACACAACTGCCTGTTCCAGCGTCGCGCCAAACAGCGAAATCACGATTGAGGCGAGGATCGCAGTGAGCAAATTGACAAACAGCCAGGTGAAGCGCGAGCGCAATGTTTTGCCGAGCGAGGCCGACAAGCCGCTTTCTTCCGACACCACCCCGGCCAGCGCCAACATGTCTTCTTCATTTTCTTCTTGAATGATCTCGACCACATCATCGACGGTGATCATCCCGACCAACCGGTCGCTATCATCGACCACTGGCACGGAGATCAAATTATATTTCTCGAACAAATAGGCGACTTCCTCCTGGTCCATCCCTACCGGGACTTTGCGCATGTTTTCGCCAATGACCAAATCCTTGATCAAGGCTTCGCGCGGGGCCCGGAGGAATTTTGACAACGGCACAGATCCGACCGGCCGAAACGCCGCATCAATCACAAACACCTCATAAAACGTTTCCGGTAATTCTTCGTTCGAGCGCAACCGATCGATGATTTGTCCGACGGACCAGAATGATGGCGCGGTGAACACTTCGCGCTGCATCAACCGACCAGCGGTATCTTCCTCAAAATCAAGTACCGCCCGCAATGTCACCTGGTCCGGCACCGGCATTCCGGCAAACACTTCTTCGCGGGCGGCCGCCCCCATATCTTCCATCACGAAGGCCGCGTCATCGGTCTCCATTTCAGCAATGGCGGTGGCCAATTGCTGGTTCGGCATCACCTGGATGACGTCATCGCGGACGTCTTCATCGAGTTCAATCAGTGTGTCGGCATCGAGGTCTTTGCCGAGCATGCCGATCAGGGTGACCCGGCTCATCCCGTCCAGCTGTTCGAGCAAATCGGCGACATCCGCCGGGTGCAGTTCGGCGACCAAGCGGCGGGCTTCTTCGTGGTTTCCGCTATCGACCAAGTGGTCGATATTGCGAATGAACTCACCGGTAAGAGAGCTGTTTTCGTCTAAAGCTGGCTGGTTGGTTGGAGTATTTTTCGAGCCAATAGGGTCCGTCTGCGGCGATGCCGCACTCGTGTCGTCGTCTGGCGTGGTCCCCTCAGGCGGTGACATGGCGAATGACCCTTAAATCAACGACCCTTGGCCTAGGACAAGTTGGGGGTGGGGGCAAGTTTGGGAGAAAATATGAAGGCAGCTACATTGCTGCGCCTTCTGGATTTTGTCTCCAATGGCGTGGGTCAATTGCTCAGCCAGTCGATTTCTGATACATCTCAGCCCCTGTCGGGGCCTTCTTCGCCTTCAGGCGTGCCGTCGGCACCCCTGATTTTGCAAAGAACAAAACCGGCTACGAAGTCTGGACACATCAGGGACCGGATCCTGTGGCCGGTCAGGCGCAGCCTGAACAAACGATCCCGTGAATCGTTTGTAAGCCTACAAAGGCCACGGCAGTGGCATGAATACTTACGCTGTCATCTGGCGCAATTCCGAAGTCTGAAATTTTTTTGCTTGAGGAACTACTCGTAAAATTGCGCCATCCTTAAGGAACCATGCTTCCATCTTCGGAAATGCGCTTGCTTGATCAATATA
>JAZGEB010000248.1:0-4789 GCA_036478515.1 Parvularculaceae bacterium
ATGAAGCCGAATTGATGGAAATCCGCTATGAAGGATTTGGCCCAGAAGGCGTCGGCATTATCGTCGAAGCGCTGACGGATAACAAAAACCGCGCGGCCTCTGAGGTCCGCTCGACCTTCTCAAAAAATGGCGGCAATCTGGGCGAAACCGGCGCTGTCTCTTTCGGCTTTGACCGGGTCGGCCTGGTCGAGTTTGCCGGTGATATTGCCAATGAAGATGAGATGATGGAAGCGGCGATTGAAGCCGGCGCGGATGATGTCCTCTCTAGCGAGGATGGTCATGAGGTTTTCACCGCGATGGAAGACCTCAATGACGTTGCCACCGTGATGGAAGCAAAATATGGCGAGCCCCAAGGCGTAAAATTAATCTGGCGACCGCAAAATATGGTCCCGGTGACAGGCGAGAAAGTGGCGACAGTGATGAAACTGATGGGCGCTCTTGATGACCTTGATGATGTGCAAAATGTCTATGCTAATTTCGATATTTCCGACGAAGATATGGAAACATTCGCCGAATAGAGCCTTATCGGTCTTCCCGATCTGTAACTTTCCAGACCCGTGCTAATTTGCTACCCTCCTGCTGATACAAACAGGAGAAGAGGGTTATGTCTAGCATCACCAAAACACTTATTACGAGCATCTCTGCGCTTAGCTTGATGGCGACTGCCGCTTCAGCCAAAGACTATGCTCAAATCGACAAAATCGAGCTTGATGATTTTATCGCCACAGTAAAAATAAAAACTGTCAAAGGCGACAAGACATCGGTGACGATCACATCTGGTTCCAAAACTCAACCAATCGACATTACCAAAAAAGGCACTGTACTGATGATTGAGGGGCCGGGAAAACCGGACCCGATTAAACGCCGAAGCTGGAACTTCATCACCACTAATGGCAAAGTATTGCGCGATGATTTCAGAACTTATTTGGCTGACTATCCAACCATTACAATCAAAGTCCCGGCGGGAATGGATGTTGAATTCACCGATGCGATTACCATTTTGACCGCAGAAGATCTTGGGGATTTGAAGATGCAAGGCCTGGTTCATGTTCGGGCTAATATAGGGGACATTGACAGCGGTGATGTGTCGCTGGATGGCTCTGGCGATATCGAAGTGGGCCATGTTGCTGCGGATTTAACGGCACGCTTGCGCGGTTCTGGTGACCTGGTATTTGCTTCTGCCGCCACGGCAGAGTTGCGGCTACAAGGCTCTGGCGATATCGAAATTGGCGATGTGGCTGGAGCGGTGACGGCAGAACTCAGCGGCTCTGGCGATATTGAAGTTGAGAATATTGCAGGAGACGCGATCCTGTCACTGCGCGGATCCGGTGATATTGAAACTGGTGAGATTACCGGCGATACCGAGATGGCGATTTCAGGTTCTGGTGACATCGTGGTCGATAAAATCGACCAAGGGGCTTCCGACGTCCGGGTTTCTGGTAGCGGCGATATTTTAATTAAATCGGGACGGGCCGAAGCGATGCGCGCTCGGGTCTCAGGCTCTGGCACCATCGACTTCAGAGGCGTCGCTAAAGACCCGGATGTCTCGACCTCAAGCAGCGCCGGCGATATCTATATCAAGGATTATGAAGGTACGCCGAAAATCTCCGGGCGCGGCGACATTAAAGTCGGCAATTTGCGCGGCAAGGACTATCGCTAAAAAGTCGATCGCCAAAAATTGATCTAAACAAAAATAAACCGGATCAACTGATCCGGTTTATTTCATTAGGAGGGCGTTTCACTCAAACTAGCTTACGGCCCCATTTTTGGGGCTATTTTTGTGTTTAGGGGCGGAATAGACCAGACTTGCGACATTCTGACAACACCCTTTCGTTGCTGCGCCGCAACATGTCCGACCTGCCAATCTCCCCTTTGCCTGTCCCGGGCCGCAGGCAAAGCCTTGCTCTACCCCCAAACCCATGCCAAGACGCTGGTCAAATTCGAGCTTTCCTAGGAATCAAGACATGAAAATCAACGGCAATGAGATCCGCCCCGGCTATGTTATTCAACACCAAAATAGCCTCTGGATTGCAGTGAAAACCGATGCGGTGAAACCCGGCAAAGGCCCCGCTTATGCCCAAGTCGAGCTGAAAAATCTGTTAAATGGGAGCAAGCTGAATGAACGTTTTAGGTCTTCAGAAACGGTCGAGCGCGTGCGGCTTGAGCAAAAAGACCACACCTATCTTTTTGCCGAAGGCGATATGCATGTGTTCATGGATACGCAAGATTATGAACAGATCAATCTGAGTGCCGAGTTACTCGGCGACCGTGCTGCGTTTTTGCAAGATGGTATGCAAGTCACCATTGATATGCACGAAGGCACGCCGATCGGTGTTCAATTCCCGCAAAATGTAACCCTGGAAATTGTCGAGACCGAACCAACCGTCAAAGGCCAAACCGCCTCTTCATCCTACAAACCTGCTATTGCTGATAATGGCCTACGGGTCATGGTTCCACCCTATATGAGCGTCGGCGACCGGGTGATCGTCAATACAGAAACAATGGAATATGTGAAGCGCGCTGACTAGCGAGCCCGTCATGATTGACTATATTTGTCACCGTTGAACACCGGTTTTGTTAACCCCTCTTCGATATATATTCCGGCGAAAAGTCGCAAAATACGAACATTACCAAAAATTCGTTATTCTCCTTCGCGATTTACGACTACAAGAGTAGTCATCAAACAACGGATGACCGTTCAATCGTAAAAATGTTCCGGGGGGAACACATATATGCGTCCAATCTATCGTCTTATCGTGCTCTTAGCTTCACCAGCTTTGCTCACTCAAACAGTTTTTGCACAATCCCAAACAGCTGATAAAACCCTACCGGATTTTTCCACTTACAAACCAACCGCAATCGCGACGCGCATCAGCGGCGAGAAGCCCGTCATTGACGGCGATTTATCTGATCCAATCTGGCAAACAGCCAAGATCATTACTGATTTTTATGAAGTCGACCCGGTTGATGGCGGCCACCCGTCTGAAAAAACCACCGCCTATATTCTTTATGATGACGATAACCTCTATTTTGGCATCTACGCTTATGACAAAGCGCCAGAAGACATAAAAGCATCGCAGATGCGCCGCGACCCGCGCCTCGGCAATGATGATAACCTTCGCATCGCCTTAGACCCACTCAACACCCAACGCGACGGCTATCTCTTCGGCGTCTCCCCAACCGGGGCGCGACTTGATGGCCTATTGGAAAACAATTCAAATTTTAAAGGCGAGTGGAATACATTATGGCAAGCCAAGACCAAAATTGTTGAGGATGGCTGGGTCGCCGAAATTGCAATCCCCTTTCGCTCGCTCTCTTATGATGCGGCTGCTGACAGTTGGGGGTTTCAAATCATCCGCGGCTTGCGCCATAAAAATGAGCGCATCCATTGGTCAAACATCGATCAATCCAAACGCGGTGCTGACTTTACTCAGGTTGGCTCGCTCACAGGCATTGACGTTGAAAGCAAAGGCCGCGGCATCGAAGCGCAATTGTTTGCCACTGCGCTTGCCTCGCGGGATTGGGACGCGGGCGACGACACGATTACCTTTGAGCCAAGCGCTAATATCTATTACCGCTTCACACCAGCCCTCACTGGCACATTGACCCTCAATACAGACTTTTCAGATACGCCGCTCGATAGCCGACAAGTAAATACCGGGCGGTTTTCTTTATTCTTCCCGGAAACACGCGATTTCTTTTTGCAGGATGCCAGCGTATTTGAATTTGGTGGCCAGGTTTTTGAACGCCAAAACGGGCTGCCCTTCTTTTCGCGCCGGATCGGCATTGTTGACGGCGCCCCGACCGATATTGTTGTCGGTGGAAAACTCAGTGGCAAAATCGGCAATACCAGTATCGGTGCTTTGGTCACACAAACTGCAGAAACCGAAATCATCGATGATGATGGCACCACCATTTATGATGGCCAAACATTGGCGGCTCTCAGGGCATCTATTCCGGTATTAGACGAATCAAAAATCGGCCTTGTGCTGACCAATGGCGACCCAAAAGGCGAAGTTGAGAATACCGTTGGCGGCGTCGATTTTCAGTATCGCAACTCTAAACTCCATGACGGCGTCATTATGGGCGCAGATTTCGTCGCACTCCAATCCACTTCTGAAGATGAGGATGGCAAATTATTTGGCTCAACCTTGCGCTGGGAATCACAAAAATGGGAAAGTTATCTGCGTTACAAACAAATCGACGCAGGCTATACGCCGCGCCTCGGTTTTGCCAATCGCCGCAATATCCGCGAAGTCTCAGGCTATATAGCTAAAGGCTTCAGGCCAAAGGATCACTTATTGCGCCAATGGTGGTTAGGCGTCTTTGGCGGCCAAACGAGCCAACTCGATGATGCCCTTGTTGATCTGGATGACCTGACAGGCGCAGTGACCGAGGCAGGTACAACGCTGGATACGTTCGTCGGCGTGTATGCCTTTGGCCGCACAACCAATAATGAGCGATTTTTTGTTGAAGCCGAAAAGGACTATAGTTTTATCGATGAAGATTTTGATCTTGCCGGCGAAGTCCTGGTGCCAGCCGGCGAATATCACTCGACCGCTATACGAGGCCGCTTTAGCACCAATGGTTCGCGGGTTTGGTCAGGGGGAATATTTGCTGACAGAAATAACATTTTTGACGGCAATTCCTATACTGTTTCCCCAGAAATATCATGGCGGCCAAATAAGCATTTCGCCCTCGGATTGGATTATACTTATCGCTATTTTGATTTGCCCAATGGTGATCTCAACATTCATGTCGGCACTTTAGAAACCGAATATAACGTCAC
>JAZGEB010000249.1:0-3362 GCA_036478515.1 Parvularculaceae bacterium
GGTATTCTTTCAGGCGACATTATTGGCGGGCTATATTTACGCCCATCTATTGTCAAAATATGTGCCGCTGCATTGGCAGGTTTTGGTTCATGGCGGCGCGCTTAGTCTCGGCGTGTTTTTCTTGCCTCTGGCAATTGCGACCGGATGGACGCCGCCTGCCGAAGGTACGCAGGCTGGATGGTTGATTGCTTTGTTTGCGGTTTCTATCGGCGCGCCGTTTTTTGCCATTTCTGCCAATGCGCCGCTGTTGCAGCGGTGGTTCAGCCATACCGATCATCCGTTAGCGGACAACCCCTATTTTCTCTATGCCGCGAGTAATGCAGGTAGCCTGATTGCCTTATGTCTTTATCCCATCCTGATTGAGCCGATGTTGCGGTTGCAACAGCAAACAGCGCTTTGGGCTAATGGCTATCAGGCTTTGATTATCATTATTCTGGGGGCTGGGCTGATCGGTATTCTACGACAAGCTACCGGATTAAAAATGTCACCGGATACTCAGTCATCAGCATCTGTGACGCTCCCCGCTCTTGATTGGCCCCAGCGTTTGCTCTGGATTTTTCTCGCCTTTGTGCCATCCAGTCTGATGCTGGGCGTGACCTCGCATATGACCAATAATATCGCCTCGGCACCATTTTTGTGGATCATTCCGCTGGCACTTTATCTGCTGACCTTCGTCATTGTCTTTGCCAATCGTCCGCTCATCACATCGGAACAACTCAAGCGGTTGTTTCCCGCGGTGATCGTGATTGCCTTTATCGGCGGGTTTATTCTCAAGACCATGGTACTGCTGTCGATCACGGTCTCGTTGGTGTGTTACTTCTTGATTGCGCTGTTCTGCCATGCGCGTTTGGTTGAAAGCCGACCTGCCGCAACCCGATTGACGGAATTTTACATCTGGATGTCAGTTGGCGGCGTGCTTGGCGGCATGTTTAATGCTCTGCTTGCGCCGGTTCTGTTTAATGGAATTTATGAGTATCTGTTGGTGTTGTGGCTTGCTGATCTGGCGGTGCCGCGGGCGAATAATCCAATTGGCGATAGGATTAAAAAATATAAACGCCTCGCCTTTTATGCGCTACCGGCATTCGTGCTGTATCATATTTTGAAATCAACCGGGATTGATCTGCGGCTTGCGGCGATTATTTCTGGCCTGATTTTTCTGACCGGCCTGGGCCGTATCCGCCAACAAGGCCGGTTGGTGCTTATTGATATGGCGATCATGATTGGCTTGGTGTTGGTGTTGCCCCGCTTTCTGGACCCGGTGGTGTATAAGCACAGGTCATTTTTTAGCGTGATCACGGTCAAAAAACTTGACCGGCCCTATGGCGATGTACACAAGCTAATTCATGGCGACACAGTGCATAATTTTCAGCTGCGTGATCCAGCCTTGCAAACCATTCCTCTGGCTTATTATGCCAAGGGCAACACTTTTGAGCGGGCGCTGACCGCCGTGCGAGCGCGCCATGACAACCTCAATGTCGCGATGATCGGCCTCGGGGCCGGGGCGATGGCTTGTTATGAGAAGCCGAGGGACAATTGGACCTATTTTGAAATTGACCCCGCTGTTGTGAATATGGCGAATGACCCAATGATTTTCAGTTACATGGCGCAGTGTTCAATATCAGCTGACATCCGTATCGGCGATGCGCGGTTGACGATCAGCTCTCTGGCCCCGAACTCGCAGGATTTTTTAATCATTGACGCTTTCACATCCGATTCAATTCCCTCACATCTGATCACACGTGAAGCCTTGGCGCTATATCAATCGCGACTGAAGCCGGACGGGGTGATATTTTTTCACACCTCAAACCGGGTCGCGGATGTTTCCTCCGTGGTTGTACGACTAGCTGAAGATGCAGGATGGGCCTCGCGCTACATAATGCGCAGCGCAACAGATTTTATGGATACACCTTATAATGAGTTTATCACCCCGAGCACCGGGGTGATGGTCGGCAGGCCGGCGGACATAGAAGCGCTTCTTGGGGATGATCGTCTCTGGTCACCCTATGACGCAAGCCCCTATGTCGGTGTTTGGTCCGATGATTATTCCTCTATTATCGGTACTATAAGGGCGCAAAGAGCGCGGTGAGCTTGTTGTTTACCCGTACAAAGTAGTGATTGCCTGATCAGTGTGCTATCGGTACAGTCATGGTCTGAATGTAGTCGGACCGGGGAGGGTTCTTTTGTGAACAATTTGCCACAGCAATGTATAATTTCCCTAATGCGCCCTTATATTTCACATGAATTTCCGGGGTGGGGGAAAGTGTATACACGTTTCGTGGGTTCCTATGAGAACGACACTTTTTGGCAAGGTGCGGACAAGCAAATCATTAGAGGCAAGCGACATGGTTACCTCATGAATCTTGATCTTTCACGCTGGTCGGAACGAATGGCCTTTTTTCTGAAGCGTTGGTATGATTTACCAACGCAATTATTGATTGATGAAGCGATAAAGCCAAATGATAATGTTGTCGATATTGGCGCCAATATAGGCATGTTCACGCTAGCTGCGCGAGCTCGGACGGGCGACAATGGAAAAATTTATGCATTTGAACCAAACCCGGGACCGCGAGAGAAATTCGAACATCATTTGAAAATCAATAATATATCTAATGTAGAAATCCGACCTTATGCCTTGCATGACCACGCTGGCGATATGACACTACACATCCCTAAGATTAATGCTGGTGAGGGTAGTTTGAAACCACTTCATTATCGCGAAGAAGACACCATCGCTATTCCTGTCGAGATAAAAGTGGGCGATGAAGAATTGTCCGGGGTGATGCCCCGGTTCATCAAAGTTGATGTTGAGGGTGCCGAAATAGGCGTTCTTGCGGGAATTGAAAAAGTCATAGATCAAGCCAAGCCGATCATTACGGTCGAGTATATTCTCGAACATTTGAAACGCTTTGATTCTGACTTTACTGATTTCCAGGCTTTCACTAATCGGCATAATTATCGGGTATTTCGACTGGCTCTTCGAAAGCTAGGCGGTAAAAACAATTTATCGCTTATCCCGATGAGTAAGAGTGACACCGATGATGGTGATCTCGTCCTCATTCATGAGAGCGACACGTCCCTCGATCAATTTGTACATTGATCTTGCTGTTAGCGAATTGTCAAAAGGGATGACGGGATTTGGCATTGAGTGATTTGGTTTTGGGCGGGAGCATTGACCCCTCACCCAAATTTTAAGAAAAATTTGTGCCTCTCCCAAAGGAGAGGCTATATATCTTAAACTTTCTGTCTTTCGCCTCTCCTTTGGGAGAGGCCAGCGCGCCAGTGCGCGCGCGGGTGAGGGGTCGATAGATCGGCTTAGAAAGTCCCCCTACGGCCAGCACCGTATTTTGTATCACAAGATCCCG
>JAZGEB010000250.1:0-2598 GCA_036478515.1 Parvularculaceae bacterium
GTCACCTCGCCGCCTGGGTGAACGGCGTCGCCAGGCTTGGAGAAAAATATCGGGCTGCCAGATTTTGGGTCGTCGCCCATTTCGCGTACATGGTCTGCGTAATTCTTCCCGACACAGAATATTCGTCGCACCGGGAAAGTTCCGCCGCCAACCACCGCAACGCTCGGACGCGCAATTATCTCTATAACATCACTCAAAGCTTAGCCTTTCATATAATCGCTCACAGCCGCTTCAAAAATATCGAGGCCTTCATCGATCAACGCGTCCGAAGCGACCAGCGGAATATGGGTGCGCACGACATGGGCTTTTTTGCCGGCGCTCAGCATGATCAAGCCTTTTTCCCGGGCCGCCCCGAGGATCGCCGCGCACGCCTCGCCATTTGGCTTGTCGGCATCGCCATTGGTCACCAACTCAACCGCAGCCATCGCCCCGACCCGGCGGACATCGCCAAACAGGCCTTTGCCAATACCATTTTGCATTTCAGTCCAACGCCGCTCAAGCCTTGCGCCAATTTGTTCGGCTCTGGCAATCAAGCCCTCTTCTTCAATCACATCAAGCACCGCTAAGCCCGCCGCACACGCCACCGGATTGCCGCCATAGGTCGAGCCCATGCCGCCTGCTGCGATTTTATCAAACAAGGCAGATTTACCGATCACCGCAGAAAGCGGCAGACCGCCAGCGATGGATTTGGCGCAGACCAGAAAATCAGGGATCACCCCGGAATGCTCGATCGCAAACATTTTACCGGTGCGGGCAAAACCGGTTTGCACTTCGTCGGCAATGAACATGATGCCATGCTCGTCACAGATTTTTCGCAAAGCAACGAGGAACTCAGTCGGCGCTTGAATAAAGCCGCCCTCCCCTTGCACCGGCTCAATGATGATCCCAGCAACATTTTGCGGCGCAATCGTGGTATCGAAAAGATGGGCTAAATTAGCCAATGCCGTCGCGCTTGAAACGCCTTTATAGGAATTTGGATAAGTCGTATGATAGACATCCCCCGGCAGCGGACCGAAACCCTCCTTATACGGCATCGCTTTGCCGGTTAGCGCGGTTGCCAGCAAGGTGCGGCCATGGAAAGAACCATCAAACGAGATCAGGCCCGGCCGACCGGTAATCCGGCGGGCAAATTTGCACACATGTTCGGTCGCCTCGGAGCCGGTATTCATGAACATTGTCTTCATCGGCTCATCATGCGGCACCAAATCATTGAGGCGCTCGGCGAGGCGAATATAAGGCTCATATTGAGCGACGCCAAAACAAGTATGCACGACCTTGTCGAGTTGGTCTTTGATCGCCTCTTGCACCTTTGGATGGCGATGCCCGACATTCAACACCCCAATGCCGCCGATGAAATCAATATAGCGCTTGCCATCGACATCCCACAGCTCAGCCCCTTGGGCTTTTTCAGCATAAATACCGGACTTCGAAGGTAGCCCCATCGGTAATGCGTCATCACGCCGCGCCTTCAGCGCTTCATTGCTCAAAAATTCATTCTTGCCGTGATCAGCCATGGTAATATCTCCCTTATATCTGCCGCTTAGCGCGTATTTCCTAAGACTTGCCTCAACCAGCTTACTCTATCAAGGGCTTGGCCAAGTATATTTTCACACGAGTTGGGCTGATTTTTCACGTGCCTTTTTCTAAAAAAATCGGCATATAGTTGAGCCATGAAAACCTACACAAAAGTCCCCGAACTCAAGCTTGCCGATTATGTCACCGGCGATGCTGCTGCCAAAGCCAAATTCAGTGATGCGCTGTTTGAGGGCTTTAAATATTTCGGCTTCATCATCCTGCGCGACCATGGCATTAGCGATGACTTGCTGGCCCAAGCCTATCGCACATCGGAAGATTTTTTCGCTCAAGATGTTGCCACGAAGCGCGGCTATATTGGCGAGGCCGGGCAACGCGGCTACACCGCCTTTGGCTCGGAACATGCCAAGGGCAACCCGGCGCCGGACTTGAAAGAGTTTTGGCATGTCGGCCGCGAAATTGCGCCAGCAGATATGGCGGTCAGCTATCCAGACAATTTCTGGCCTGACAAGCCAGCGAATTTCAAACCGGTATTTTCAGACCTGTATCAAGCCCTCGATCAAACCGGGCAGATCATGCTCGAAGCCCTGACCCCGAAGCTCGGCGTGCCGGCGACTTATTTTCGTGACCTGGCAGAAGGCGGGAACTCGATATTGCGACTGTTGCATTATCCGCCACTGGCCCCCGGAGCTGATCCCAAATCGATCCGCGCGGCGGCGCATGAAGACATTAATTTGATCACCCTGTTGGTCGCAGCTTCGAGCTCAGGCTTAGAATTGCTCGATCGCGATGGCACATGGCTGCCGGTCGAAGGCTCACCCAATGCGGTGATTGTCGATGCCGGGGATATGCTGGCGCGGATTACCAATAATCTGATCCCGGCAACAACCCACCGCGTGGTCAATCCACAAATTGACGGGGGCGGCCCCAACACATCACGCTATTCAATGCCGTTTTTCCTTCACCCAAGATCAGACCGAACGCTGGCATGTATTGAAAGTTGCCAAGACGGTAGCCAACAGCCGGACATCAACGCCGATGAATTTTTACATCAACGGTTGGTCG
>JAZGEB010000251.1:0-6200 GCA_036478515.1 Parvularculaceae bacterium
TCCGGTGTTCCGATCCCGGCAAAGGCAACCACCGGGCCAATTTGTGCAACTTCTTCTGGCGATTGATCGGCGGCGAGCCAGGCGGTAAAACTTGGTCGGATGCCGGCAAAAGCGGCCAATTTGGGCGAGATCACATCGCCTTTTTTACGGACCACAAAGATGATGGCATCAGCCCGTTCACGGGCATCTTCCGGGCGTTCGCGCAACGGGCCTGCGGGTAGAATTTGTCCATTGCCAAACGGATCGGCAACATCAATTAGTAGAAATGAAAAATCCTTATACAGACTAGGGTTTTGGAAGCCATCATCCATGATGATAATATCAGCGCCAGCATCAAACGCTGCATTAGCCCCAGCTGGGCGTTCGCGCGCGATCCAAGTGCGCGCGGTGCCAGCTAGGAGCAGCGGTTCATCACCGCACTCTTCGGCGCTATGATGGGCAGGATCAACTTCGACCGGGCCTTTTAATTTGCCGCCATAACCGCGGCTTAAAAAATGCGGCGCAAGGTTTTGAGTTTTTAACAAATCTGCCAGCATCAGCGAAAATGGTGTTTTGCCAACCCCGCCAGTTGAAATATTGCCGACACAAATCACCGGTCCGGTGGCGCGATAGGCTTTGGTATTTGCCATTCGGCGTTTGCCAGCTGCGGCGTAGAGATTGCCCATTGGGGCTAAGGCTTTAGCCAAAGGTTTGGGCTTGCCATTGGCATCACTTGCCCAAAAGGAGGGTGCACGGAGGATCATGAAGAGACTGACTGGTGTTGCAATGGGGAAATGAGCGGATCAAGAGCGGCAACAATGTTTTGGAGCACTTGCTCGGCACTATTTTCGGACCAGACCCGGGCTTTTTTTGCCATGCCGTTGCGGGTTAAGCCATCAGTGAGAAGTCGGTTGAGGGCGGCGGCCAGATCCTGACCATTGCGGACCAAAGCGGTGCCACCTGATTGGCGCATTTGGGCGTAGGTCTCGTCAAAATTAAAAATATGGGGCCCGTATAAAATTGCGGCCCCAAGACGGGCTGGCTCAAGCGGATTGTGGCCGCCGGTTTCCACCAAAGAGCCGCCGACAAAAGCGATATCACTAAAGCGATAAAACACGCCGAGTTCGCCAAGGGTATCGGCCAGATATATGTTGGTGTTGCGGGTGATTTTTTCGCCCGAGCTGCGCCTTGCAATGGTCAGTTGTTGCGACCAAACCAGCTCTTCGACTTCGCCGCCGCGTTGCGGGTGGCGCGGGGCGATAATCGTCAGCAAGTCCGGGAAGGCCCCTTGCAGTGATTTATGTGCGGCGAGAATCTCTTCTTCTTCACCCTGATGCGTACTGGCAGCGAGCCACACAGGGCGTTTGCCTATGGTCAAGCGCAATTCGCCGAGCAGCATATCATCGCCGGGCAGGGCGGTCGCAGCCATTTTCAAATTGCCCAGCATGGCCACGTCGCGGCCGCTTAATTTGGCAAAGCGATCAGCATTTTTCTGGTCTTGCCCAAGGATGACAATGAAACTGTCGAGCAGAGATTTAATTGCTTTGGGCCGCTGCTGCCAATTTTTGTAAGATTTTGGCGAGATCCGGCCATTGACCAAAGCCATCGGCACCCGTCGTTTACGGGTTTCTTGAATCAGCGTTGGCCATAATTCGGATTCGACAAAAATGCAGGCCGATGGCTGCCAATGATCGAGAAATTTAGTCACATAGCCTGGATGGTCGAGCGGAGCGAATTGATGGATCGCCCCTTTTGGCAGGCGTTGTTCCATTAATTCAGCAGAGGTTACGGTACCGGTCGTGACCAAAATGGCGGCGGTTGGCAGGAGGTCCATGATCCGATTGACCAAGGGCAAAACCGAGAGACTTTCGCCAACGCTCGCGCCATGGATCCAGATCAATTGTCCGGGGGGCCGCTCTTTGCCTGGAATTCCGCGACGCTCGTCAATGCGCTCTGGATGTTCCTTGCCCTGTTTGAGGCGGTGTTTTAGCGTTAAGTCTGCCACTGGGCCGAGCAATCCCGCGGCGGCGCGATAGGTTTTTAAGGACAAAGCCTCGCTGTCCCTGTCATCAGACAAGGGCGCGGACGGGTCATCTTTTTTACCTGCTACCATGAAGTTTTCGTTCAACCATCAGTTTGAGCTTGAGGCATAGCTGGGTCGATAATGGATCTGCCCGCCAGCCGGTCTGCTTGTGCTGTCACTCTGTTTAGTTCATTTTCAATACGCAACCGAATGTCCTCGAAATCGTCGCCGGTCTGCCGCGGCACCTTTATCGGATCACCATAGACATAATACCCTTTTGAGAACGGTGCCGCCACCAGAAATCGATCCCAGCTATTGACGTATTTGCCGCGGCTGGTGGCCCAACCAACGGGCACTATCGGCGCGCCGGAAAGCCGCGCCAGCTGCACCGTGCCATCGGAAATTCGAAATCGCGGCCCGCGCGGACCATCCGGCGTAATGCCAACATTTGAGCCCTTGCGCAGCGCCCGCAAGGTCATTTTCAGGGCTGTCGCACCGCCTTTATTCTTGTCTTTCTTGCGTTGGTCATTGGCTGAGCCCCGGGCATAATCAAGGCCAAAACGCCGCAGTGCATGGGCGCTATATTGGCCGTCTTTATGGGTTGAGGACAGCATCATAAACGGTTTTGAGGTTTGGAGTTTGACGAAGGGCATCATCAAAAGCCGCCCATGCCAGAAGGTCAGGATGAAGGGTTTATCGCTGTCAGACACCGCTTTGAATTTGGCGTGATCGACATGGGTCCAGCGCGAGGTCAGATGCACGAGCCAGAGATAGGCCGGGGTCAGCCAGCTAATCAGCCACAAAACCACCGGGTTTGGAGCGACCCGTTTTTGCCGAGCGGGGGATTTGGTTTGTGACGGCTGTTCTGACATGTGACCTATTTAGCACCGAAGCGAAGGCTCCCGGCCTACGCCGGGTTATCAATGGCGGTCAAGTCCTTGCAAAAACCGCCGACGACGCACAGATTAAGGGCTGTTTCACCTATCGGCGCTAGATCTCTTTTGTGACAGATCCCCAAAAAGATACCTCTTCGACCCCTGAAACCGGCATTGCCCGGCGGTTATGGCGTGAATATATCAAACCCTATTGGCCGATGTTGGCGCTGGCGATTGTCTTCATGGTGGTCCAGGCCGTGGCGGAATCCGGCACGGCTTTAGCCACCGCTTGGGTGTTTTCGGCTTTTGAAGAACAAAAAGGCGGCCGCTTCACCGCCACCCCAGATGATGTCATGGTCTGGGGGCCATGGGTGTTTATCGGCATCGGGCTGTTGGCGGCGTCGGCAATGTTCATCCAAGCCTTGATGGCACAAGGTATCGCGGTGAAGGTGCTGCGCGATTTGCAAAAATCCATGTTCAGAAATTTCCTGACCTATGATTATGCCCAAACCAGGGAGGACGGCGCCGGCCAATTGGTCTCCCGCTTTACCAATGACACGACGATTTTGCGCGAAAGCCTGACCCGGGTTCCCAATGCCTTGCGCGATTTTATCCGGCTGATCATCTCAATCGCGGTGATGCTGTGGCTCGATTATGTCTTATTCCTGGTGATCCTTTTCACCTATCCAGCTGTTGCCATCCCGGTGACGATGATCGGTAAATATATCCGCCGCGTGTCGAAGCGGGTGCAACGGCAAATTGGCGACATGACGGCGCTGTTAACCGAAAGCATGCGCGGGGCAAGGTTGGTCAAGACCTATCGGATGGAGCCTTATGAACAGGCTCGGGCTGATGCGGCCTTTGATGAGCGCGAGACCATGCTGCAACGGCTGATCCGGCTGCGGGCGGCTAATGAGCCGATCATTATGGTGATCGGGACCATCGCCTTTGGCATTGTGGTTGGGGTTGGGGCGTGGCGCTATAAGCAAGGCGCATTAGAGGGCGGCGAGTTGATTGCCTTTATTGTGCAAATCGTCCTGCTCTCAGCGCCGATCCGAAATCTTGGCACCCTCAATGCGGTGATCCAAGAAGGCATGAGCGCGCTGGAACGGGTGTTTTGGGTGATCGATCGGACCCCGCAAATTACGGATGGCGTGCGCGCTGAGCCGCTGGTGCTCGATCATAAAATCCAAGGTGCCGCGATCAGTCTGCGCCATGTCAGTTTTGATTATGGCGGGGAGGGGGACGAGAGCCCTAAAGCGCTGAATGATTTTTCACTTGAGGTGCCAGCCGGTAAAACCGTGGCGCTGGTCGGGGAAAGTGGCGCTGGTAAATCGACTGTGTTTAACCTGATCCCCCGTCTCTATGATATTCAGACCGGGGAAATATTGATAAATGGTCAGGAAATCAGTACCGTGACGATTGAGACTTTGCGTGATGCAATCGCTTTGGTGAGCCAAGATGCGATTATGTTTGATGATACGATCCGCGCCAATATTGCTTTTGGCAGACCAGGGGCCAGTGATGCTGAAATTACCCAAGCTGCAAGAGCGGCAGCTGCCGAAGAATTTATTCTGACATTCCCCGGGCGCTATCAAACTTCCGTCGGCGAGGGTGGCGGCAATCTTTCTGGCGGTCAGCGCCAACGTATATCATTGGCGCGAGCGTTTTTGAAAGACGCGCCAATTCTGTTGCTTGATGAAGCGACGTCGGCGCTTGATGTGGAAAGTGAAATGAAAGTTCAAGCGGCGCTGCGGCGATTATCCGAAGGCCGCACAACATTGGTCATTGCCCATCGGCTGGCAACTGTGCGCGATGCGGATGTGATTTGCGTGATGGATAAGGGGCAGATTATTGAACAAGGCGGCCATGAAGAGCTGATCGCCAAAGGCGGCGCTTATGCCCGATTGAGCAAATTGCAATTTACGGATTGAACAAACCCTTTTTGAGTTTATATTCTTTGGATGACGCATTTCCGAGGTGATCTGGTTCAAACCATTGATGATTTTCTATGCACACGCCAAACTACTTAGCTTTACGGACCCATGCTACCTCAGAATTGCGCTACATGAGCAAATTATTTGAAGAACTGGATTACCGCCCGACCCCGATCGGGCCGATTGCCTTGCGGCGGCGGCATATCCTGTCGCTTGGCCTGGATGTGTATGAAGTTATTCTGGGCGATGAACATTTGATGTCGAGCCTGTTTACGGCGTCGGAAATCGCGCTGGCTGATTTGGGGCTGGCTGCTTGCGATGGTATTGATTTGGATGTTGTGGTTGGTGGCTTGGGGCTTGGTTATACAGCGCAAGCGGTGCTCAAAAATAACACTGTCCGGTCCCTGAAAATTGTTGAATATCTCGATGCCGTGGTTGATTGGCACGAAGAGGGGATTATTCCCTTCAATGATGAGCTGCGCACCGATCCGCGATGTTAATTTGTGCGCGGGGATTTTTTCGCCATGGCGGCTGGTGATGCCGGGTTTAACGATGCCCAGCCGGGACAAAAATATCATGCTATCTTAATCGATATCGACCATTCGCCGGATTGGCTCTTAGATCAAGGCAGTGAGAGTTTTTATACCGAGCAAGGGTTTGGCCAATTGGCTCGGCACTTACATCCCGGCGGCATTATGGGATTATGGTCTGATGCGAAACCGGATCCGGCTTTTGTTGAGGCGTTGCAACAGGTTTTTGTCAAGGCTTGGGCGGAACCTGTAACCTTCACAAACCCGTTACAGGACAATAAACCCTTTACCCAGACGGTTTATCTCGCGCGAAAATAGACTACATGAAAGAGCCAGCAAAAAATGGAGAGTGATGGATGACAGAATATGTGCCCCCCAAAGTGTGGAAATGGGATGCGGAAAGCGGCGGCAAATTTGCGAGTATCAATAGACCCGTTGCCGGCGCGGCCCATGACAAAGAATTACCCAAAGGCAAACACCCCTTGCAGCTCTATTCGCTGGCGACCCCAAACGGCGTCAAAGTGACGGTGATGCTTGAAGAATTATTGGCAGCGGGTGTCAGCGAAGCGGAATATGATGCGTGGATTATCGACATCATGGAAGGCGATCAATTTGGCAGCGGCTTTGTTGATATCAACCCAAACTCGAAAATTCCGGCATTGATGGACCACTCGACGCCGACGCCGACGCGGCTGTTTGAATCCGGCTCTATCCTATTATACCTCGCTGAAAAATTCGGCAAGTTTTTGCCAACCGAAGCGAGCGCCCGAACAGAAGTGATGAATTGGTTGTTTTGGCAAATGGGCAGTGCGCCATATCTTGGCGGTGGCTTTGGTCATTTTTATGCTTATGCACC
>JAZGEB010000252.1:0-2027 GCA_036478515.1 Parvularculaceae bacterium
AGGCGGCAAAAATATATCCGACTTTAACCTCACGGCTATCAGCGGTCAGTCCGGTAATTTCCGGATCAGTATCAAACTCATGGGGGATCAAGGAAGATAATTTGACCGGTTTACTCATGGCCCAAGCTCCATCAGGAACTGACCAAGCTCGTCGAGCTCTTGCGGCTCATCTTCCACTGCGCCCAGATCCGTTTCTACCGAGGCAAGCTGGACTTGCTCGTTGGCATTGAGATCGGCCATAAATCCGGCAAAAGCAAGGTCATCGCTGGCTGGTTTCAGCCCTAATGCTGGGCCGATGCGGGCGACGATATTGGCAAAGGTTGGGGCGGCAACGATCCCGGCGGTGGCATAGCCCCAGCTTTCTTCTGTCGCTTGGGGCTCATCGAACGAAACCAGCATGACATATTTTGGGTTATAGCCTGGAAATGCGCCGATGAAGCTGGAAAGCCGCGCATCTTCGCGATAGCCGCCTTTGCTCGGTTTATCGGCGGTCGCGGTTTTGCCGATGACATAATAGCCATCCGCCTCTGCCCGGCGCGCGGTGCCGTCGGTCACGACCCGGCGCATGATCAACCGCATCTGAGCGCTGGTCGCGCGGGAAAAAACTTTATGGGCCCGCGGCTCAACTGCAGCACCTTTGATAAAGGTCGGGGTCACAAATGTACCGCCATTGACCACCGGGGCAAAAGCCGCAGCCAAATGCAGCGGCGTTACCGCGATGCCATGGCCATAAGAGATGGTCGCGGTTTCCAATGCGCCCCAGCGACGGGGCCAAGCAGTGTCGCGCTTTTCTGGCAATTCGGTTTGCAATGATTTGAGTAGATTAAGCTGCTCGAAATATTCTTTTTGACGCACCCCGCCCAAACCTTGGGCAATTTTCACCATGCCAATATTCGAGGAGTACTGAATTGTTTCCGACAAAGACAAATAGCCACCACGCGGATGGAAGTCTCCAATCGTCCGCCCGCCAATTGTCATCTTGTGACGGACATCATATTTTTGTGTCAGATTTGCGCTGCCCTCTTCCAAGGCTGCGGCGGCAGTGATGACCTTAAAGGCAGAGCCGAGCTCATATCTGTCATACATCACTCGATTGCGTCGGGTCTCCGGCGCAAATGAGCCCGGTGCATTCGGATTAAAATCTGGCAGGCTGGCCAATGCGAGAACCTCACCCGTTTTGGCTTCAAGAATAACCCCCCACGCCGCTTTTGCTGCATAGAGTTGCATCGTGTCCGCGAGCTCTTCTTCCAGAACTTGCTGCACCGCCATATCAAGCGTCGAGGTCAATACCGGGCCAACATCGCGTTGATTATCGAGCGCGCCCTCAAGCCCCATGACACCGCCTTTGCCCGGCGTGATATGCCCGACCGCATGGGCCGCGAGCGAGCCTTGCGGGTAGACCCGCTCGTCAATATCTTCAAAGACAACCCCCGGAAGTCCGAGCATCAGGACACGTTGTTGTTCTTCAGCAGAAAGCTCTTTGCGCAATAAAATATATTTCCTTGACTTAATCCGCTCGGTTAATTCGACCGGATCAATGCCGCCAAGGGTCATCGCCAATGACACACTTGTGTCTTCAGCATCCCAAACATCCCGAGTTTGGATTGCGAGACCTTTGACACGGCGATGGGTCGCCAGCAAAGTGCCGTTGCGATCAACAATGTCTGCCCGAATTTGGGGTCGACTAGAAGAAACCAGACGCATCTCGCCGGTGTGTCCGGGGTCAGACAATGAGATTGTCGCCAACCGATAACCCAAGCCGTCATAAACAAGAGCAAAAGCTCCGGCGCATAACCAAACCCGAGCGCCCACTTGGCGCACGCGCTTGGCCACAGCTCCCTCAAGCGTGGCGGCGGTGTTACGAGCCTTGCCTGTCCGCGCGTCTTCATAGACGATGCGCGCGGCTGGCTTGGGCTTTTGTCGTTTTAATTTGCGGGGCATATCTGCAAAATTACCCTTCCCCTAGATTGTTACTTAACGAGCAACACCAAAATCAGCCATGGCGATCGCATTTGAAATGAATTTGT
>JAZGEB010000253.1:0-2159 GCA_036478515.1 Parvularculaceae bacterium
CCAAAGGCTGTGTTTTGAATTATCGCATCAAACTTATGTGGACCCAGAAGGCGCGCCAAATGGGGCCGTGCCGGAAGATGTGTTTGAAACTTGCAAAGCCGCCCAAGACATCATGACCGAGATCACCACCCGGTTTGAACACAATAAAGGCCGTGCCCTGATTATTGATTATGGCCATGGCCGCAGCAGCTTTGGCGATACCGTACAAGCAGTTCGCCAGCATCAATTCTGGCCGCCGCTGGAACTACCCGGCAAAGCGGATGTTACCGCCCATGTCGACTTTGCCGCTTTATCGCGCACCGGGCGCAATGCCGGGGCGCTCGTCCATGGCCCGATTTTACAAGGCCAGTTTCTCGCGACCTTAGGGCTCGAACAACGGGCCCTGGCCCTTGGCAAAGCAGCCAAAGATGACGCCCAACGCAAAGTAATCTTGACCGGGGCAAGACGGCTGGCCCATCCAGATGAGATGGGCACCTTGTTCAAAGTGTTGTGCGTGCAATCGCAAGGGATCGATGCACCGGTCGGGTTTTGAGGCGGCGGGGCCGGCAACTCGCCACTGGGGAGAAGCGCTGGCTTGAATTTTGGCCCGGAATCAGCCACAAGCTTGACCTTAAGGGGCGATTTGTGCGCGATGATAGGCGATTAATGGGGACGTGAATTGGTATGAAAATTCTTGCGGGAAATTCCAACCGGACACTTTGTGAAGCGATTTCAAAACATCTCAGCGTGCCTTTGTGCAAGGCCGAGGTGAAGCGCTTCAAGGATGACGAAATCTGGGTCGAGGTGCAAGAAAATGTCCGCGGCGAAGACGTGTTCGTGATCCAATCGACATCGAACCCGGCCAATGATCATTTGATGGAATTGCTGATCACCATCGACGCCTTGTCGCGGGCATCTGCCAGTCGGATCACCGCCGTGCTGCCCTATTTTGGCTATGCTCGGCAGGACCGAAAAGCTGGCCCCCGTACCCCGATCTCGGCCAAGCTGGTGGCCAATCTGATCACCACCGCGGGCGCCGACCGGGTTTTAACCATCGACCTCCATGCCGGGCAGATTCAAGGCTTTTTCGATATCCCGACAGATAATCTTTATGCGGTCAAACCAATTGAGCAATCGATCCGACGGACCTATTCAGGCGAAATTGACCAGATCATGGTGGTCTCGCCTGATGTTGGCGGCGTGGTCCGCGCCCGGGCGCTGGCCAAGCGCTTGAATGGAGCACCATTGTCGATCGTCGACAAACGCCGCGAGCGCGCCGGAGTTTCCGAAGTGATGAATGTGATCGGCGATGTCAAAGACCGTCACTGTATTTTGTTTGACGATATTGTCGATAGTGGCGGGACTTTGTGTAACGCTGCCGATGCGCTGATCGCCCAAGGGGCAAAATCGGTTGCCGCTTATGTCACGCACGGCGTGTTGTCTGGCGCGGCGGTTGAACGGATTACCAAAGCAAAGAACCTCACAAGGGTGGTCACCACCGATAGTATCCAAGCGACAAAAAGCGTCGCCGCCTGCGATAAAATCCAGCACATCTCCATCGATACGCTGCTCGGCGAAGCGATCCGCCGCATCGCTAATGAAGAAAGCGTCTCGAGCTTGTTTGATTAACCGCTGATAAGCTGCGCTTCAAACAACACCATAAATTCCCGGATCCGTTTGGCGTTCATGCCAATATCTGACCGGCCAAAGCGTGACTTGGATCTGACATCAATCAGAAATACCCCGCCCTCGCCGGGCATGATCCGGACAACGATATCGTCCTTGAACTGAAAGGCTGTGCTGGTCCACACCGCTTCCAAGCGACCATCTTGCTTATTGGCGGCGATGATATTGACACCTAAGCCTTGCAAGGCAGCTTGGGCGGCGGCAAAAACTTCATCATAAGTTTTATCACCGACAACAATGGTTTTGACATCCGGATAGGCCTCTAATTGTTGCGCTGTCTGCTCGGTGTCATAAGCCGCCGGATTTTTCGCGCCCTCGCGCAAGGGTAAAACTTCAACAAACACCGGTGGATTATCCGTATCGGTTGAAATGTCATGGATTGGCGGCACGCCAGCGCCAGCCTTAGCCATGCTGATCGGGCCATAATAAACCGAGGCCGCGCCAGCCGCTGTGATCAGCAAAGCGAGCAAGCCGGTGCCAGCCCGGCCGGAAAA
>JAZGEB010000254.1:0-9777 GCA_036478515.1 Parvularculaceae bacterium
GCGGTGGCCAATTCAGCCTTGGTCGCGGCGACAAAAT
Organism: Parvularculaceae bacterium; assembly: GCA_036478515.1. Classification (GTDB taxonomy): domain Bacteria; phylum Pseudomonadota; class Alphaproteobacteria; order Caulobacterales; family Parvularculaceae; genus CALLVA01. Next base: position 38 of record JAZGEB010000254.1, read on the forward strand.
TTGGCATGGACGTAACCCTGCTTTGTCCGCAACAAGATTATATTCTCGATGATCGTTATATTGAGATAGCGTCGCAAAATGCCGGGGACAATGGCCGGGCCCTGACGATTACGCATTCGATCGAAGAGGCTTATGAGGGCGCTGATGTGGTTTATGCCAAGAGTTGGGGCGCGTTACCATTTTTTGGTAACTGGGAAGCAGAAAAACCGATCCGCGACGGTTATAAGCATTTCATTGTTGATGAAGAAAAAATCGTGCGCACCAATGAGGCGCTGATCTCGCACTGCCTGCCGATGCGCCGCAATGTTAAGATGACCGATGCGGTGTTCGATAGCCCTAATTGCATCGCTTATGATGAAGCTGAAAATCGCTTGCATGTGCAAAAAGCGATTATGAAGTCTTTGCTGCGCGGCTGATTTTTAACAGGTTCGAAATTCCAGGAGTTCGACCTCGGGCGTTAAGTAGCTGGGTTTTACAGCTTCATCTTTGACTAAATCCGTAGACAGATATTTTTTGTTGTCGTCACACAAAATAGTCACGATGCAAGCCTGGGGCCCATATTTGTCTATCAATTTTAGCGCACCGATGATGTTGCCGCCAGAAGAAATACCAACCCCAAGGCCAAATTCGCGCGATAGCTTCTGCGCCATCAAGATCGCATCGCCATCATTGACGCTGATGATCTCATCTAACTGGTCAAGCTTTACAATCGCCGGGATAAATTCATCCGAGATCCCTTGCATCCGGTGGTGCCCGACTTTGTGCCCAGTTGAGAGGGTCGGGGATTCGGTTGGTTCCAAAGGATGGATCGCGACTTTGGGCAGGTGCTCACGCAGGCAGGCGCCAACGCCCATCACCGTGCCACCGGTGCCGACCCCGGCCACAAACGCGTCAGGGCTAAGGCCAATCTGATGTAGTTGGTCGAGAATTTCAGGGCCGGTGGTTAAGCAATGCGCATTGCAATTATCTTGATTGGCAAATTGACGCGGCAGGAAAGCATGTGGCTTTTGCCCAGCTTGTTCTGCCAAGTCGATGGCGCCGAGAAATCCGCCTTGTTCTTTACTGACATCAATCACTTGCGCCCCATAAGAGCGGATCAGGCTTTTTCGTTCCGGGCTCATCCAGTCCGGCATGTAGATTTTCACTTCGTGGCCCAAAGCGCAACCAATCGCGGCAAAAGCAATCCCGGCATTGCCGCTGGTCGCTTCGACGATGGTGTCACCGGGCTGTAAAGCGCCGGTTTCGCAAGCCCGGCGTAACACATGCAGCGCCATCCGATCCTTGATCGAGCCCGATAGATTATAGGTTTCCGCTTTGGCAAATATCTCGATATCTTGGCCGCGGTAGCGCATTTGCAGGCCAATTAGGGGTGTGTTGCCGATTAATTGCCCGACCGCTGCGAATTTGCGTTGGCGGCAGCTTGGGCCAAGAGAATTTGGCGCGGTGGTGGGTATGGTGGTGTCTGTATGGTCTGTCGGTATCGCGCTAAAGGGGGGCATGGGCAGCTTGATGTTAGAGTATCACTGATCCGCCAATATCGACTGACCGGGCAGAAAAATCATTATCATAATTCCCCAAAGAGGGTGCTATTTTGGGGTATATATGCGATATATATGCTTATGTCCGAAAATATTGATAAAATTGATCGAGAAATCCTCAAAATCATCCAAGCCGATGCAACGCGCCCGTTAGAGGATATTGCGGCTCGTGTTAGCGTTTCGACCAACACTTGTTGGCGCCGGGTGCGTAAGTTGGAACTGGCCGGGGTGATCCAGCGGCGGGTAGCGATCTTGGACCCTCATGCTTTGGGGTTAGTGCTGACAGTGTTTGTGTCGGTGAGCACGGCGGATCATTCCGATGGCTGGCTCAAACGGTTCGCCGCTGCGGTTGACGGCATCTCTCAGATCACGGAGTTTTATCGCTTGGCTGGGGAGACGGATTATCTGTTGAAAATCATGGCTCGGTCGGTCGCCGATTATGATGAGGTTTATAAACGCCTGATCGCAAAAATTGATCTTGCTGATGTCAGTGCCAGCTTCGCGATGGAAACGATCAAGCATGATACGGCGTTGCCGATATAAGAAGACGACTTAATTTGCGGCAACCATGTCCATAAATCGGTCGAAGATATAAAAACTATCTTGGGGGCCGGGGCTGGCTTCTGGGTGGTGTTGCACTGAGAAGGCTGGCGCATCTTTTAGGCGCAGGCCAGAATTTGTCCCATCAAATAGAGACGTATGCGTTGCAATCACATTGTTAGGCAGCGTTTCTTCATCGACGGTAAATCCATGATTCATGGAAACGATTTCGACTTTGCCTGTCATATGGTCTTTGACCGGATGATTGGCACCATGATGGCCTTGGGGCATTTTTTTGGTTTTTGCGCCAACAGCCAGAGCCAGCATCTGATGGCCAAGGCAGATCCCGAAGGTCGGAATTTTTTGCGCAATCAAAGCCTGGATGACCGGCACCGCATAGACCCCCGTTGCTGCCGGATCGCCGGGGCCATTGGAAAGAACCACACCGTCAGGGTTTTGCGCCAGAACATCCTCGATTGATGATTGCGCAGGCAGAACAGTTACCCGAGCGCCGACACTGGTCAAGCGCCGCAGGATGTTTGCTTTGACACCGAAGTCGATGACGACGATATGGGCGGCGTTTTTGGTCGCTGGTTTGGTAAAGCCGGTGCCCCATTGCCAGTCGCCGGTTGCGTAGGAAAAGGAATTCCGGGTGGTGACATGCCGGGCGAGATCGCGCCCCTCTAGGCCATGCCACGCGCGCGCCGTTTCGATCAGCTTGTCGCGATCAAAACTGCCCGTCGGGTGATGCGCAATGATGCCATGGGGCATGCCATGTTCCCGGATGCGGGCGGTCAAGGCTCTGGTATCAATGCCGGTTAGCCCGATAATGCCACGCCGTTTCATCCATGCCCCAAGATCGTGACGGGCGCGATAATTGGAGGGGCTGGTGACGCTGGCGCGGAAAATAGCGCCTCGAACGGCTGTCGCCCCGGCGGGAGACGCATTTTCGATGTCTTCCGCATTGGCGCCGACATTGCCGATGTGAGGGAAGGTGAACGTCACGATCTGCCCGGCATAAGAGGGGTCGGTCATGATTTCCTGATAACCGGTCATGGCGGTGTTGAAGCAAACCTCGGCCACCGCCTCGCCAACAGCGCCCAGACCATGGCCCTCGAAGGTCGATCCATCGGCCAGCACCAAGAGGCCGGTGGTTAAGCTTGAGCGTGAAGAGACTTGACTTAATCGCATGAGTGAATATGTGTCCCATCCTCGGTATTGCGCTATAATGCGTGTCCGACCCGTTGTAAAACAGCGTGGAACCTAAGCCAATGTGACCCGATGGTCAAGAACTGAGCGAAACTATAAAACCCATACAAAACAAATACTTAGAATGCTGCGGGGAGCGTGATTATGGCGCCCTCATGGGGCCGTGGCTCGGGACTTAGACAATTGGGATGAAGGAGCAGGTAGATGCTTATTGAACAGATAAATGAAGAGTTGAAAATTGCCATGAAGGCCGGCAATCAGAAATTGAAAGTGGGCACTTTACGGCTGGTCAATGCGGCGATCAAGGATCGCGATATTGCCGCTCGGTCAGAAGATCGCTGCGGCGGGATGACCGATGAGGATGTCCTGACGATCCTCACAAAAATGGTCAAACAGCGTGACGAAAGCGCCAAGATTTATGAAGAGGCTGGCCGCATTGAGCTGGCCGAGCAAGAGCGCGCTGAGACCGATATCATCCGCGAATTTATGCCCAAACAGATGGATGATCAGGCCATCGAAGCGGCGATCGATGGCGTGGTTCAGGCGTTGGACGCAGACGGGCTCAAGGATATGGGCCGATGCATGGGCGCGCTGAAAAAAGATCATGCCGGGGCGATGGATTTTGGCAAAGCGGGTGCTTTGTTGAAAAAGCGGCTTGGATAATAATATTAACCATCTTCTATCATCAATACGCCATAATACGGCTTCGTCCTTGCTATAGGACAGTTGCGACTAAAGAGAGAAGCTCGAAGTGTTTGACTATGGGGCAATGAGGCAGCGGATACAATGGCCGGGCTGGCAACGCTTGGCCACCCCGTCAATATTGGTGACGGCGTCGCTGATGACAAGAAATATCTTGCGCCTCGGCAGTAACTTGATCTTGACGCGGCTGTTGTTTCCAGAAGCCTTCGCCTTGATCGGCGTCGTGACCATGGTGATGATCGCTCTCGAACTGACATCCGATTTGGGCACGATGGCGTTTTTGGTACGCCATGAAAACTCCGAAGCGCGCCGCTATCAAGATGGCATTTGGACAATCATCTTAATCAGATCGCTTCTCCTGGCCGGGCTCATGTTTGCGTCAGCTCCGGTTGTTGGGGCGTGGCTTGAAATGCCGGAGATCATTCCGGCGTTGCGCTTGATGTCACTCCATTTTGTGTTCAAAGCGTTTTCATCGCTCCAACCGACGATGGCTGTCCGGGCGGGCAATGAAGGCAAAAATGCGGTTATTACCTTAGGCCTTCAGGTCATTGTCATTGCAACGACACTCCTCTTCGCGTGGTGGTTACGCTCTTTTTGGGCCATTGTTATTGGCATGATGGTCGGTGAGTTCTTCCGGATGATCTCAACTTATGTTTTCTACAAACATAGTTGGTCAAAATTTTATTGGGACAAGGAGTTGTTTTTTGAACTCTTTGCGTTTTCAAAATTTGTGATCATTTCCAGTATTATGGGGCTCGTGTTGGGACAGTTTGATCGGGTCTATGTGTTGCAGAACCTTGATCTCAAAACGGTCGGTTTGTATTTTCTCGCCGCCAATTTTGCCCTACCGGCAGTTGAAATCGTTACTCAGTATAATTGGAAAATCTTCTATCCGTATTTTGCCAAAGTAGCTCGAAATAGCCCGGAGTCGCTTAATCAGGCTTTTTATCAAATCCAATTCAAAATGCGGCTCTTGTTCCAACTTGGTGCTGGCTTCGGGATCACGGCCGGCACGCTGATCGTCGCGGTTCTGTTACCGGAGTCCTACCTACCAGCAGGCGTATTTTTCTCCTTTTTGGTCGTTAAAGCCCTCCTTCTGGCGATGGAAATGCCCGCGGAAGTGTACATCATCTCGCGCGGCTATATTAAAATGACCCTTTATGGAAATATATTAAGGTTGATTTGGCTGATAAGCCTCGCCGCGATAGCGATTGACAAGGAGAATGTCTTCCTCATGATCTTCGCTGCTGCAACAGTCGATTTTCTGCCAATGCTGTTATTCAACTGGATGGTTTATAAAGAAGGTGTTTTGAACCTGAAATATGAAGCGGGTTTTTTGGCAGCATCTGGAGTGGCGGCTTTGATTGGTTGGGGTATTTCTCACATTGGAATGAATTTCGTATAAAGTGGTTAAGTTCCGGTGCGCGTTGCTCCGATGGGACGTTTGTTAGAAGAGAGCTAGACGATGTTATATTTGGGGTTGATCGCAGCATTCTTGATTTCTGCTGCGTTGGTCGGTGCTTGGTTTTTGCGATTCCCGAATGATAACCGGGCGCTGGATGTTCGCATCTTTGGCTACTGGTTCGTGATGTCTTTTCTCATCTGCGTGCTGCAGAAACCAGCTTGGATTATTCCCCTCAGTATTCCGTTTATATTAGTTGCTCAACCAAAAAATATCCTCGAACGGGTTCCATTCTATTTTGCAGCACTATTCATCATTCCGGCAGAGGCGAATTTTGACATTCCAATGATTGGTCTTAATTATCTCATGTCTATGGATAATGTGAAATTGCTTTCAATTATCATCATTACACCGCTTTTATTCGTTGGTATGCCAAAACTGAGTAGACTCAGATTCGGTCTACTAGATTTTTTGGTACTGAGTTACGGATTGTGGACGATCTTTTTATCCTATCGCGGCGTTCCGATGACGACGGGCCTGCGGTATAGTATAAACATTATATTGATATGGATCCTGCCATATTTTGCTATCTCGCGTCTGGTTGTTCATTGGCGCGTTGTTCATTCTACGATGAATACTTGGCTACTAATGTCTACGATATTGTCGCTGATTGCGATGATATCGATCGCTCGTCAGTGGAATTTGTATACTGTTATCGATATCGATTCGTCATTTGAGGTCGAATATTACCGCCGTGGCGGTTGGCTGCGTGTGGCAACGACATTTTCGACATCTCTTTTTGCCTATTTTCTGTCTGTCGCTCTGATCACTTTAGAGGTTTTGAAGCGGTATGTTAAAGTCACGCGTTTACAGACCTGGGCCATGCGTATCATGTTTCCGATCGCTGTGTTTATGACGGGTTCGCGGGCGGGGTGGGTGATGGTCCCAATTTGCTATGGCTTGTATTTTATATTCGATCAGAAAAGTGTTCTCCTTAAATGGTCAGCTTTAACGGCGGGGATTGTTGGCGGATTTATTTCTTATTCTGTATACACACAAAATGCTTTATCAAATGTCGACGAGTATGGCACGTTTCAATATCGCAGAGACTTGATTGATGCTTCAATGATTCAGATCGATAGCGCATTTTGGGCAGGGGATGCTGACTATCTTAACTCCGAGCATCTCGCCCATATGGTACAAGGTCAGGGGATTATTGATATTGTGAATTCTTATCTCCAGATAGCTTTACGCTATGGGGTGGTTGGGTTCATTCTATTTGTAAGTATGATCGGTGTTGCGTGTTTTTCTCTGTTTAGAATAAAAGCATCATGGGGGCACTTGGCCGCCGATGAGCAGCAATGGTTACGTGATTGGCGGGCGGTTTTGCTCGCCGCATTGATCGCCTTGTCGCTGCTATTCGTGACCACGTCTATGGTGTCCTATACCGTGAGCATTTTCATGGTCCTCCTCGCCTTGACGCGCGGGATGTCCGGTCAGGTCAAAAAGGGCGCGGAAAGCGGTACCGGCTTTTTCAACGATTTCAAGTCAATTCTCAAGACCGACAACAAGAAACAGACATGAGTGCTGCCGGCGTTGCCCGCCTTGTGGAAATGTTGACAAAAAGGCACGTAATCAATGTTGCGGCGGGTTGGTACTTAGCCTTAAAACGATACCATGCCTCGCTTTACACCTGAGTTTCTGGATGATTTGCGCAGCCGACTACGCACCTCGGATGTAGTCGGGCGCCATGTGAAGCTGAAAAAAGAGGGCCGAGAGTGGCGCGGGTTATCGCCGTTCACCAATGAGAAAACGCCGAGCTTTTTTGTTAATGATGACAAAGCCAAATTCTTCGATTTTTCTTCCGGCAAGTCTGGCGATATTATCGGCTTTTTGATGGAGACCCAGAAGCTGACTTTCGTCGAGGCTGTGACCCGTCTGGCCGAAGAGGCAGGGCTCGAAATCCCCAAAGATACGCCCGAAGATGCGCGCAAAGCCGAGCAACGCAAAGGCCTGGCAGAAGCTGGCGCGGCTGCGGCTGAGTATTATCAGGTGATGTTGGCGCGCGCTGAAGGCCGCCATGCGCGCGAATATTTGGTTGGCCGGGAAGTGCCTGAGGATCTGCAACATGCCTTTGCGATGGGGTTTGCACCCAATTCCAAAACCGCCCTGAAGGATCATTTGGTCAATAAGGGTTTTGCGCTTGAGCAGTTGGTCGAGGCCGGATTGTTGATCCAACCAAGAGATGATCATGACCGGCCCAAAGGCGTGCCTTATGATCGGTTCCGCGACCGGATAATGTTCCCGATTCTGGACCAGCGCGGCAAGGTGATTGCCTTTGGCGGCCGGGCGATGGCGAAAGAGGCGCGGGCAAAATATCTAAATTCGCCAGAGACACCGCTGTTTCACAAAGGCAGTGTGCTTTATAATTATATGACTGCACGCCGGGCGGCGGCGGATTTGCCGACTGAAACCGGTCAACCGCTGTTGGTTTGTGAAGGTTATATGGATGTCATCGCGCTGGCGGGTGCAGGCTTTGGCAATGCGGTTGCGCCCTTGGGGACGGCCCTGACCGAAAACCATCTCGGGCTGCTCTGGCGGGCCTGTGATGAGCCGATTATGTGTTTTGACGGCGATAGAGCCGGACGCGGCGCGGCCCATCGGTCGATCGACCGGGCGCTGCCTTTGCTCAAGCCCGGTAAATCCTTGCGTTTTGCCTTTTTGCCTGAAGGCCAAGACCCAGACGATCTGGTGAAATCTGCGGGCCCCGCAGCTTTTGCCCAAGTGTTGGCCGATGCCCAGCCATTGGCGCAAGTCTTGTGGGATCGCGAGGTCGCGGCCAATCCAGCTGAAACCCCGGAGAAAAAGGCGGCCTTTCGCAGTCATTTGCGCCAGCTCGTGCGCTCGATTGCCGATAAGGATGTGCAAGGGGCTTATGGCGAGTATTTTAAGTCCAAACTTGATCAGCAGAGCCAGGCAAATGGCCGTCCTCAAGGTGGGCCCAAGGGCGCATTTCAGCACCAACCCTTCCGGCCCGGGCGGTCCGGTAAATTCAATCCCAAATTTCCTCCTCGCGGGGGGCTTTATCAACCCCAGCAAGCCTCTGATGAGCTAAAATCGCGCCGCCCGGCAGCGGCAACGAGGGGCGTGGAGCAGCGCGAACAGCTGCTATTGCTGACCTTGGTCAATCATCCAGGCTTATTTGCCGAGATCGAAGAAGAGGCGCTAGATTTGGTGATCAGTGATCCGGGTCGGGCGGCGCTCTTGTCTGTTGCGGTGCAGCATTTGGGCAGTGACCTCCCGGACGGTGAAACCCTTGACATTTCGCAGTTGCATCGCCACATCTCCTCTGATGACCGGAGCGCGGACACCCTGAAGCGACTGCTCGATGATGAGCGGCTTAGAATCCATAAATTCGCCCGCCCGGCCGCCACAATGGAGGATGCCTTATCTGGCTGGCGCAACACGCTTGCCTTGCATTTACGCCACGGACCTTTGCGTCGGGAGATGCTGGAAGCCGCGAGCGAAGCTGCTGCAGATGATACCGGCGAGGCAAGGTGGCGCGAGATGGTGTCATACTTCCTGACCATTGTGAGTGATAGCAGAGATAATGATCAGGCCTAATTTGTCTGACCAGCACCAAGAGCCCGGACGCGGGATTGGCTGCTTTTTTTAGTTTTACAAAAGGGCGACGCGCCTGCCGACAATTAGCCATGACGGAGCTAGCATGAGCAAGACCAAACAGGACACCAAATCGGAGCCGATCGACGCCCCGATTATTGATCTGTCCGATACCTCTATAAAAAAGATGGTCTCTGCCGCAAAGAAGCGCGGTTACATCACTTATGATGAATTAAATAATGTTCTGCCCTCGGAAGAATACTCTTCAGAACAGATTGAAGATGTGATGGCCAAATTGTCCGAGATGGGCATTAACGTCACTGAATCAGAACCTGAAGAAGACGAAGACGACAAGGCCTCAACCGCGCTTGCAAAAAAGGCAGGCGGCGCAGCGGTAACCACCAATACCAAAGAAGGGTCTGACCGAACTGATGATCCTGTGCGGATGTATTTGCGCGAAATGGGCACGGTGGAATTGCTGTCTCGCGAAGGCGAGATTGCGATTGCCAAACGGATCGAAGCTGGTCGCGAGACCATGATCCGGGCGTTGTGCGAAAGCTCTCTGACGTTCGAAGCGATCACCGTGTGGCGCGATGAATTAAATGAAGGCCGAGTATTGCTCCGTGATATTATCGACCTCGATGCGACATATGGCGGCGGGCCGGAACAACAACCGGACATGACCAAGCCGGAAGTGGCTGACAAAATCCATAAAGAGCAGGAAGAAA
>JAZGEB010000255.1:0-3588 GCA_036478515.1 Parvularculaceae bacterium
TCGCCATAAAGCCGGCCAAGCTGGTCTTTGCCTTTTTTGCCGACGGTGATGATCTGGACTGTTTTACCTTGGCCTTGCAGCGCAACAATGGTCTCGCGAGCAAGGCGCACAATTGAGGAGTTGAAAGCGCCGCACAGGCCACGATCAGCGGTTGCGACAATCAGCAAATGGGTCTTGTCATCCCCGGTGCCGCCGAGTAATTTTGGCGCGCCCTCAGAAGAAACGCCAGCCGAAAGATTGGCCAGCACCGCTTCCATACGCTCGGCATATGGCCGCGCTTTGGTCGCGTTTTCTTCGGCCCGGCGCAGTTTCGCTGCGGCCACCATTTTCTTGGCTTTGGTGATCTTCTGGGTCGATTTGACCGACGCGATCCGCATTTTAAGGTCGTTGAGATTGGCCATTGTGACTTAATCTACCTGTCGGACGGCACAGCACCGCCTTTTGTTTGGCTTTAAGTGAAGCTCTTGGAAAATTTGTCCAAGACCGCGTGCAATTTTTTCTCGCTATCATCAGACAGTTTTTTCTCCGTCCGAATAGCCCCTAGCAGGTCTTTATTGTCAGCGTTGAGTTTGCGCAACAGACCTTGTTCAAACGCACCAACTTTTGCGGTGGGGATTTTATCGAGATAGCCTTTGGTCCCGGCAAAAATCACACAAACCTGCTCTTCAACTTGCAGCGGTGAATATTGCGGTTGCTTCATCAGCTCAGTTAGGCGCTCGCCGCGATTGAGCACTGCTTGGGTCGCCGCATCAAGATCAGAGCCAAACTGCGCAAACGCCGCCAGCTCGCGATATTGCGCTAATTCACCTTTGATTTTAGCCGCAACCTGTTTCATCGCTTTAATCTGCGCTGCCGAGCCCACCCGAGACACCGACAGACCAACATTCACCGCCGGGCGGATGCCCTGATAGAACAATTCGGTTTCGAGGAAAATCTGACCATCGGTAATCGAGATCACATTGGTCGGAATATAAGCGGACACGTCATTGGCCTGAGTTTCAATCACCGGCAAGGCGGTCAAGGAGCCATTGCCGCTGCCTTCATTGAGCTTGGCTGCACGCTCGAGCAGCCGCGAGTGGAGATAGAACACATCGCCGGGATAAGCTTCGCGGCCCGGCGGGCGGCGCAGCAATAGCGACATCTGCCGATAGGCCACCGCCTGCTTTGACAAATCATCATAAACGATCAAGGCATGCATGCCATTATCGCGGAAATATTCGCCCATGGCACAGCCCGCAAACGGCGCGAGAAACTGCAACGGCGCTGGTTCAGAGGCGGTCGCCGCAACAACTATGGAATATTCCATGGCGCCGTTTTCTTCCAGCGTCTTGACGATTTGCGCCACCGTTGAGCGTTTCTGGCCAATCGCGACATAGATGCAAAACAGCTTCTCACTATCTTCTTTGGCGGCTTTATTCGGCGCTTTTTGGTTCAGGATCGCATCGACGCAAATCGCGGTCTTGCCCGTTTGGCGGTCGCCAATCACAAGCTCGCGCTGGCCGCGGCCAATCGGGATCATTGAATCAATCGCTTTAATCCCGGTTTGCACAGGCTCATGCACACCTTTGCGCGGCATGATGCCTGGTGCTTTGACATCAACAATTCGGCGCTCGGTCGCTTCGATCGGGCCTTTGCCATCAATCGGATTGCCCAGCGGATCAACCACCCGGCCCAGCAGGCCCTTGCCAACCGGCACATCGACAATCGCTTCGGTCCGCTTAACCGTGTCGCCTTCTTTGATGTTTCGGTCATCACCGAAGATCACCACGCCGACATTATCAGCTTCCAGGTTCAAGGCCATGCCTTTGACGCCATTGGAGAATTCAACCATCTCCCCGGCTTTGACATTATCAAGACCATAGACCCGGGCGATCCCGTCGCCGACGGAAAGCACTTGGCCGATTTCGGAGACTTCGGCTTCTTTGCCAAAATCCTTGATCTGCTGTTTTAGAATGGCGGAAATTTCTGCTGCCTGGAGATCCATAATCGTTCCTAAGCCTCTTTCATCGCTAGTTTTAGTTTGTTTAATTTGGTTCGCAGGGAACTATCGACCATGCGAGACCCGACTTTGACAATGAGACCGCCAAGCAGGCTCGGGTCAATTTCGGTTTCGAGATTAACTGCTTTGCCGACGCTGGCCTCAATTTCGGCGCGCAGACGACGGGTTTGTTCGTCATTTAGGGCGGTGGCGGAAATCGCGGTGGCGGAAACTTCGCCTCGGGCATCCGCTGCTAGCTGTTGGAACGCGACAATCATGCCCGGCAACGCATTGAGACGGCCATTTTTGGCCATCAACCCAGCAACATTTTGCACCAGCACATTGGCGTTGCCCTGTTTGAGCAAGGCGGTGATGGCGTTAAATTTATCATCCCGGCTAAAGACCGGGTTTTCGATCACGGATTGAAGTTCTTTCGATCCCGAAATAGTCGAGGCGAGTCCTTTAAGATCACCCTCCACAACATCCAGCGCTTGTGCCTCTGATGCCAGATCATACAGCGCATTGGCGTAGCGACTGCCGACTTCAGAATGAGGAGATGTTTGGCTTGCCATCGTGATCCGAACTCCTGATTGCTAAGGAGCCATCATGGCCGCCAAATCAATCTTAAAAAACCTGTCTTGCCTGATGTGCCGATCACTTACCAGCAACAATCGTAACGCTTTGAATTTTCTACTAAATTTGAGCTTGCACGAAGTCGCATAAGACAGAGAAGCTCGAAGTTGGCGGGTGGTAGCACGGGTTTCAGGCCGGTGCAACCACCGATGCTGCGCTGCGGGGTGAGAATTTTGGTGTCCCGGTTGAGCGCGACAAGGGATCCTTATTGATCTCCAGCGACATCCAGTTTGACCTCAAGATGAGGGCAAAACCGAACGGTCCAATCTGCCTCAAGCCCAGTCACGCCCTCGCTTTTGTCCCCGCTCCGGTAAACTTCCTCGACCTCTCAGTCCAGTTTCCAGCCTCGATTGGCCCGTCATAGGCGCGAAAATCGCGGCCCCTATATGTGCCAAAACGCGACCAAATCCTAAGATGATGCAGGTCACAAGTGTCACCGCCAAAAGCAGACGCGCGAGCTTACCCAAAAAGACCTCGGGGCTTGGCCATGACAGATGTTGTCTTCTTGAATAGCCATACTGGTTGAACAGCCCTTGAGGGACAAAACGCTACAAAAAACTATACGGATCTATGTCCACGGTGCGGCGTACCGAGGATGGCAATTTGACCGGATCAAGCCATGATTTCAGATAGGATTGGATCGACACATCACGCCGGGTTTTAACCAGAAACCGCACCCGATAGCGGCCGCGTAATCGATAGAGCGGCGCTGGCGCAGGGCCCCAGACCTCAACGCCATCCGCCGCTGGCACTGATAGGGCCAACATCCGCGCCGCATCATTGACGACCTGCTCCTTATCGCCGGTTAAAAGCAAGGCCGCGAGACGGCCAAAAGGCGGAAAGCCGACCGCGCGGCGGCCCTCCGCTTCGGTCGCCATGAACGCATCGCGACTGCCCGCTGCCAATGCTTGGATCACTTGATGATCGGCTTGGTATGACTGAAGTATGGCCCGGCCCGGTTTTGCTTCGCGCCCGGC
>JAZGEB010000256.1:0-2657 GCA_036478515.1 Parvularculaceae bacterium
GTCTGCAACGGGCTCATAGCCGAGCGGTTTTAGCAACCCGACCATGCGCTCACTATCATAGACATTCATTTGGCAGCCATAGGTCTTGATATAGACCTTTTTTGGCGGGCGCTCTGGCGATGGAGGAATTTGCGACATGGAGCCCAATCTAGCTTAAAAAACAGCCGTGTTCTATGGCTGATCAATGAGCGATTGGCAAGGCCGCCCCAACGGCGACACGATCAAACGATGCGCCTTAGGGGCTCGCCACGGCCTTCCTCGTGGGGGACCCCATTCTTCTTATCGCCATCGCGCCCTCTAAGGATCATCCGCAAGTGGCTTTAATCGCGGCGTCCAATGTTTTGTGTTCGCCAAACCTTGAATCGACAAACACAGCTTCGCTCGCGCTGCAAGGCAGAAAAGCTCAAAGCTGAAGCCGCCAAGGCCTTTGTCGAGCAAATGATCGGCCCCGGCGCGGTCACCCTCTACGATATTCACAATGGCAAATATGCCGGCCGCGTTGTCGCCCGGGTGGTGACAAAACAGGGCGACCTCGCGACCGCCCTGAAAGCTGCCAATTTTGATGGTGACGGCTGGTGTTAAACTAGCGTCATTCTTCTTTTGGTTCGCCTTCCTCAGCATCGTCAGTCTCAGCCGCTTTCTTCTCCGCTTCTAGGCTTTTAGTGATGGCAGTCCGAGCGTTGGGATCGTCATGCAGCTGGAGATGGTAGCCCGAAATTCGCCAGACATCACCTTCCTCGTGCCAGGTAATAGTAATTGTCGCAGCGGTATTTTCAAACTCGGCTGGCACAGGGCAAGATACGAATTTACCCGAGGGCTCACTCGACGAAAGTTTTGTTGATGCACTACAATATGGCAAACTGGCTGAAATAAAAGCACCGGCCAATTCGCTATAGTAATTGAGAATTGCATAAGCCTCCTCATCCATATCAATCAACTCAGACCAAATATCATTCTCTTTCTTTGGATATCCTTCTGTCTGGAATTTAGTAACCGTCTGTTGGCTTTTTTCAGCCATGCCCGACATGTCCTTGAATAACCCCACAAAGGTCCAGACACAGCCACCAAAGAGAAGGATCACAATCCCTATAATGACCCAACGAATTTTGTTGCCCTTTTTGGGTGGTGGCAATGCATGGTCTGGTTGAAGCTGGTCTGTCATGTCGGTGCCCCTTAAAATATTCCCCGCGCCAGTTAAGGGGGAAAATAGTGTGATTGCAATAGTGATTCACCGGCACCGCCCTTTAGGGTTGCGAATCAACTTCTGCTTCTATCTCCGCCAATATTGCTTTTGCCGCTTGCACCAGATCATCCGCCTGCAGAATAGGCCGACCGACGACCAGATAATCAGCGCCTGCTTTAATCGCCTCGCTCGGCGTGACCACGCGTTTTTGGTCATTGGCGCTCGCGCCCTTGGGCCGCACTCCTGGGGTGACAATGCTCAAAGCATCGCCAAATCTGGCGCGTATTGCGGCGGCCTCTTTGGCTGATGCGACCACACCATCAGCGCCATGGGTGGCGGCCATTTCGGCGCGGTGCAAGACGAGATCTTCAACTGACATGGAGATGCCACTGGCGTGCAATGTTTCTTGGTCCCAACTGGTCAGCACCGTGACGGCAAGGATTTTCAAGCGCGGATCGTCGCCGCGTCCGGCAACAGCGCCTATTAGGGCGTCGGGGTCGGCGTGAATGGTGATGAAGTCGGCATTGAGCGTCGATGCACTACGCACACCTTTTTCAACTGTGGCGCCAATATCGAGTAATTTTAAATCGAGAAAGGTTTTTTTGCCGTCTACGGATAGTTTTTGCGCGAGGTCAAATCCGCCAATGGACATCAGCTGGTGGCCAATTTTATAAAATGAAACGGTGTCTCCGAGCGCGGCGATGATGGTTTCTGCTTCATCTACACAAGGCACATCAAGGGGCAGGATCAATCGGTCGCGTAGCAGTATTTCTTTCAAGCGGGGCCTCCTTTAAAGGCAAAAATATTTGCGTCACAAAATCTTTTCTAAATGCGCTTCCATCTCGGCTTGCTCTGGCTTACCGGTAAAGCTTGTTTCCATTTCACTCAACACATCCATCAATTCATTTGGTCGGTTGATTTTTTTGAGGATCACTGAGACAAAAGCAAGACGTTGAAATTCTGTGATCCCGGGCGCTTGGCCGGTAAACCAAGCGGCGCCAAGTTGCTTATCGGTGAGGTGGGTGTTGAGGTCAGGCAGCGCCAGCTTGTTCAGGTGGCCGACCAGCTCGGCTTTGAGCGTTTGGATTTGCGTATTTGCGACCGTCCACCATTGTTGCTCGCTTTGGGATAGAAGCGCCGTCAAGTTTCTGCGCCAATGACAAGTGGCTAAGGTCGGCACTTTGTCGGCAAAATCTGGCGTGAAAAAATCGCTGATTAGGCGCGAGAATATACCATATTCTATGGTGAATATAATCTCTTCCGTTGTGCTTTTGGGGCTTTTTTGACACCCAATGATGGCCCAATTATCATCTGCCGGGCGGACCCAGGAATTTCCTTTGGGGCTAAATCCTTTTTCCGCCAACTCAAGCCCGAGGCCTGTTGTCAGCTCTGCATATAAGTCTTTCGCACTCATTAGCTTGCCCCCTTGAGCTTTGGCTTATGCGCCATTTTGCGCGGCAGTTTATTCTTTGCT
>JAZGEB010000257.1:0-5646 GCA_036478515.1 Parvularculaceae bacterium
CGCGCCATGGCGACAGTGCCGCGCCTATTGTTCAGACCATTATCGGCTTCATTCTTAATCGGGTCTTGGGTATGGCGCTTGCCATAATATTTGGTCAAGCCACCGGTTTGGATTAACTTGCCCTTGACCACGCGATGAAAAATAAGCCGGTCATAATATCCGCTCTCAGCATATTGAATAAAATTTCCAACCGTAAGCGGTGCTTTTTCCGGATAGAGCGCTAGATCAATATTGCCTTTTGAGGTTTGCAACCTAGCATAAATAATTTCTTGCGCGATAGTAGAGTGACCCAACGCGGATGCCATATAGAGGACGAGGACAATGATCATTTGTTTCATGTTTATTTCCTCATCGCGATCAGTCGCTCAATCAGCTGGCTGGTCGAACTGTCATGTTCGCCAAGGGCGGGCGCACCTTGCATTTCTGGAAGAATATTCTTGGCCAAGACTTTGCCCAATTCAACGCCCCATTGGTCGTAAGAATTAATATCCCACAGCACACCCTGACAGAAAATCTTGTGCTCATAAAGCGCGAGCAATGCCCCAAGGCGGGCAGGGGAGAGTTGATCCATGAGGATCGCGGTTGATGGGCGATTGCCGGGAAAAACTTTATGAGGCGCTAATTTATCAATTTGTGCCGCCGCCATGCCCGTTGCTTTCAATCCAAGGCTTACTTCCTTGCGGGTCTTGCCGCGCATCAATGCTTCTGGTTGAGCCAGAAAATTCGCCAGCAATTTAACATGATGCTCGCCTAAGGGGTTTTGGCTTTTTGCCGGGACAATGAAGTCACACGGGATCACATGGGTGCCCTGATGGATCAGTTGATAAAACGCATGCTGACCATTGGTTCCAGGCTCGCCAAAAATGATCGGGCCAGAGGCGTCAACACTGGTGCCCTCCAGATCAACAGATTTGCCGTTTGATTCCATGTCTGCTTGTTGCAAATAAGCAGGCAACCGATGAAGATATTGATCGTATGGCAAGATCGCTTGCGCGGTTGCGCCATGGCAATGTTGGTTCCAAACCCCGATCAGCGCCAGAATTGCTGGCAGGTTTTGGTCCAAAGGGGCGGCTTCAAAATGACGATCCATCTGGGCAGCGCCATCAAGCAGTGCTCTGAAATGATCGAAGCCAAGCTGCAACGCTATCGGCAGGCCGATGGCAGACCACAGTGAATAGCGCCCACCGACCCAATCCCAGAATTGAAACATATTGTCCGGATCAATGCCAAAGTCTTTTACCGCACTCGCATTAGTCGACAGCGCCGCAAAATGCTTTGCCACATCGGGGGGGCTTGCCCCTTGGTCGAGGAACCACGCCCGAGCGCTCGCCGCATTAGTCATGGTTTCATCGGTGGTGAAGGTTTTTGAGGCAATCAGAAAAAGCGTCGTCTCCGGATCAATTTGCGCCAATGTTTCGGCCATATGAGTGCCATCAATATTAGAGACAAAAAATGTTCGTCGCCCGTCAATCGAGAACGATTTCAATGCCTCCGTCACCATGACCGGGCCAAGGTCTGAGCCACCAATGCCAATATTAACCACGGTGGTTAGTGGTTTGCCGGTATAGCCGGTTCGTTTGCCGCGATGAATTTCAGTGCAAAAACTTTTCATATGGGCAAGTTCTGCTGCAATCAGCGGCATCACATCCTGGCCATCGACAAAATATTTGGCTTTTGCCGTGTCGCGCAACGCCACATGCAACACAGCGCGGTCTTCTGTTGTGTTGATTTTCTCACCAGCAAACATCGCCTCCCGGCGCTGTTTCAACTTGGCCCCTCTGGCAAGATCGAGCATCGCGGCAAAGCCGGTTTGGGTGAAGCAATTTTTGGAATAATCAACAAACAGACCGGCTGCCTCACCAGCAAAGCGACTGGCGCGGTCTGGGTCTTCAACGAACAGGGCCCGCATATGCAGAGTTTTCGACGCCGCAATTGCATCGCGAAATTCTTGATAGGCAGGGTTTTGAGCAAGGGACATGAAAAACGCGCTTTCGAGAAGGGGCAGACAGGCCTTGCTTACCTCAATCTTGAGCAAATAAAAATAGCGTTAGTTATTTAGCGTCTTGATTAAAAGATCAGCGCTCAGCACTTGCGGCAAAATTTTGCCCTGCTCAGCTCCTGCGCCATAATAGACGTAAAGCGGCACACCGCTGCGGCCATAGCTTTCCAAGCTTTGCGTGATCAACGGATCGCGCAAGGTCCAATCGGCGACCAGATAGACTGTGCCGGTGTTGTGGAACGCCTCGATCACCCGGGGGCGCTTTAGCGCGGTGATCTTGTTGGCCTGGCAAGTGACGCACCACGCAGCGGTAAACTCTAAAAACACTGGCGTGCCCGCATCGCGCAATTGGGCCAATCGGGCAGCGCTGTAAATGTCGGTGGGCAAAGCCGAGATATCACTGCCGGGGGTGTTGATATTGATCGCTTGGCGCGGGGCAATCGCGATCCCGGAAACCAA
Organism: Parvularculaceae bacterium; assembly: GCA_036478515.1. GTDB lineage: Bacteria > Pseudomonadota > Alphaproteobacteria > Caulobacterales > Parvularculaceae > CALLVA01. The sequence continues at coordinate 2,459 of JAZGEB010000257.1, forward strand.
TATTCCGGCGATAATGACGCTCGCCAATGCCAGCAATTTTGCGACCAAGGATTTGGATGAGCCGCGTTGACCCAAGCCATAAATCCAAGCGCCCAAAGCGACCAACAACATTGCACTGAGCAAAGTCACAAGACCCGTCGTGCCGGCCATTTGGGTCAGGGTCCAGATCAGCCAGATGCACGTTGCAAACATCGGGAAGGCAAGAAATTGCCGGAAAATATTCATCCAAGCCCCAGGGCGCGGCAATATTTTTGCCAGAGCAGGAACAAAAGAAATCAACAAGAAAGGCAAGGCAAGACCGAGCCCCATCACCCCAAACACCGCAAGGCCAGTCAGCCCCGGCGCGTTCAGCGCAAATGAAAGCGCCCCGCCCAAAAACGGTCCAACGCAAGGCGCGGCCACCGCGACAGCCAATAATCCGGTGAAAAAAGCCCCGGCGGTCCCGCCCTTGCGCGTCAGCCCATCGCCCAGCCCTTGTGCTGACGTGCCAATTTCAAAAAGACCCGCCAGATTGAGCCCGATCAGCATCATCACAATTGCAAAAATTGAAATCGGCAGCGGGTGTTGCAACTGATAGCCCCAGCCAAGCTGTTCCCCGCCCGCTCGCAACGCCAGCAACACAGCTGCGATCGCCAAAAATGCAAGCACTACCCCAGCGGTGTAAGCAAGACCATTGCGACGCACGAGACTTTGCGTCTCCCCCGCCGATTGCGCCAAGGCGTGGGCCTTCAAGAACACCACCGGAAAAACGCAAGGCATGATGTTGAGGATCAACCCGCCAAGTAAAGCCAGGCCAAGAATTGTCAGGAGACTTTTGCGCCCCGGTGCGGCGGGGTTTGCGCTGGCTGTCGGCTCTGCCCCTTTGATATCCGGCAATGAAGCTGGCGGCGCGCCAAACGGCGCGATAACTTTAAACGCCGCAGCGCTCGTGTCAGACCCCTTTGGGGTAAAAGTCAGCACACCGCTTAAATCGGCTGGCAGCGCCTCTGTATAATTAAAGTCCGGCGTAAAGACGGCAATAAGCCCGGTCTCATCGGCCTGAAAAACAGCTTTCTTGGTGGGCGAAATTAGGCCCTCCCCATTAGGGAAATAAAACGCTTCCCCGGCTGGAATATCGGTCATGAAAAATTTTATTGCGGGCTGGCCGTGATAATCAAACGCCGCCGCCTCAAACGGCGCATCAACCGGCAGCGCCTCTAGCGCGGCAGCAACCAGATCACCGCCGGCTGGATCAATCCCCGCCGCGACTGACACAACAGGAATGGCAATAGCCAGATCAACATTCTCGACCACGCAGATGTCTGAACAAATCGCATAATCCACTTTGAGCGATAATCTCTCGACCGTGCCCGGGGTGGCGGTTGCTGGGGCGGTCACCGGAAACAGAAAAACAGCCTCGCCTTCATGAACAAACGTCATCAAAGGCTGCGTGATCAGCTGATGCGGGGCAGCATATTTGGCCGCCCCAATTTGCCAATCTTGCGGCAATGTCCATTCAGCGTTCATCGCCAGACCGCTATCGCCGGGGTTGCGCCAATAGACATGCCAGTCTTCTTGCAACGCTTGATATAGCCCAAGATGGATTGTCTCGCCGGGCATAATTCCGGCTTTTTCCGAAATGAGAATACTGGCAGCTCGCTCAGTATCAACTTGATCAGCAATAACCTGCGCTCGCGCGGGCAAGGTCAAACTTGCCAGTATCAAGACAAAAGCAATAACGAATGATCGGATCATGAAAGGCTCTCAACATTAAACCGGCTAGCGACGCTCAGCCTAGCACAGATTGCGATACAAAAGATAACCGCCAAACCACCCCTCGCTGGAATGTGAGGGGCGTCCTAAAAGGCAAAACCAGCGCAAAAAAAAACGCCCCCGAAAAGGGAGCGTTTTGGATCATTATCGGAGGCCCGTTGCTTATGAGACCGGTAATGGTTTTAGCACATCTTCTGGCGCAATGTCGTGGCGCCGAACTCGGCGGTCCATCATCAAGCGCCAATTGCCCATGCTCATCAATTGAGCATAGAGGATTGGCAAAATATTGGATTTGCGCAGCTCGAGAAATTTCTCATCAGAAAGATCGCTCAAGGCCTGTTCGTCAATCCCAAAATATTGCGCGAAAGGGGCAGCCTCACCGCCTTGCGGGGTGTACTGAGCGACTTGCGATTTAATCACACCAACATCGGCTAAGCGTTTGGCAAAATCTCGAGTGACCAAAGTTTCTTGCTCATATGATTTGCAAAATTCCATTGCTTGGTTCATCGCTTCGGATGGTTTGTCGCCATCAAAAAACGGTGTGTCTGGCTTGGTGGTAATGCCCTCATAAGCGCCATCAACGATGATCGCCATGCGGTCTGAATTATTGTCACCGGCCAGCGCGAAGGGATAGCGGCGGATATAGCCCGGAATATAAACCGTATTGTCCCACTCGCCATTATCATCAACAAACAGATTACGCTCATCAATAATGCCGACAACGGCCATCGGTAGAGGATTGTCTTCGGCTGAAAAAATCACCGGGTAATGCTTCATCGCCGAGGCGATTTCGGAAACTGTCAGCGGTACTGCGCGGACATGCTCGCAAAACTGGAACGGGCGGTTTGGCCGGGCAACCCCTTTGCCGCCATGGGCTTCTTTGGTCAATAATTGCGGGTCGCGGAACAAAAAGGCATTGCCTTCTAGGCCGTCGGGTTGCGTTTGGCTCATCGGTATCTCCTGCAGGATTTATCAAGACCGGCTGTCCCGGTCGGGTTCTGGTCAAGACGCTTAGCAAGGAAGCCCGGCGGGACCAAGCTTTTTCGTTAAAAAGTGACGTGGTTGGCGCAAAGATGTGGCTTTTCCATAAGTAACAGATGCGAGGTGCCGGGCACCGCGGTTGCGCGCGCGCCATCTGCGGCAAATCGCTTTAGCGCGCTTGAATGGACCGTGGAGCCTTTGGCCGCCATGAGCAATTGCGCCGGCGGTGTGCCTTGCGCCCGGATCTGCTTATAGGCAGCCCAAAAATCATACCGATGGGCGGCATAATTCGCCGCCTCCCAAGCCGGGGCACAAGCAAGGCCAACCGTATCAGAGCCATGTTCGTGTAAGCCATCTTCGAGATAATCACTGAGGCAGTCCGGGGCCCATTTCTTAAACGGGTGTTTGACGGCAAACCGCTGCTCGGCTTGGTCGCGGCTTGAAAAGGTCGCCCG
>JAZGEB010000258.1:0-2598 GCA_036478515.1 Parvularculaceae bacterium
TTAAATTCCTGATAAAGCTGTGCTGCGAGCGTTTTGTTATGGGCCAGAACCAAAGCCGGGCGCTGGGTTGCTTCGATGACTTTAGCCATGGTGAACGTCTTGCCCGAGCCGGTGACCCCGAGCAGCACTTGGTCCATCTCACTGGCGGTGACCCCGGCGACGAGTTCCTTGATAGCTGCGGGTTGATCCCCAGCGGGCTCATATTCAGAGACCAGTTCGAAGGGCTTCTGATCGGGATGCTTTTCGGGTCGTTCAGGCCGGTGCGGCGACCATTCCGCCGGTGCCATGCGGTCATGATAAGAGGTGATTGCTTCGGAAAAGCCAGTGCCTTCGGGGAGTGTCGGGGGGACGCCATCATACATAGAATCATCAGCCATAAGGGCAAGATAGGGCGAATAGCTGCAGGTTGGTAGTAGATAGTTGGTTGGATTGAGAACGGGATGCGACCCGGGATCATTCGAATAGGGCGTGGCTGCGATTGCCTGCTGTTGAGAGCTCATATTTATGAGCATTCACTTGACTTTACGTTGAACTGGCCCGATGGTTAATAAATAATAAACACGTGTTTTTAGGGGAGAGCAGTATGCTCAAACAATTCGGAATTTTTCTCGCCGGTGCCTTAGCCATTCTCGGCTCGGCCCAAGCTGCGGTTTTAACCACAGGGACCGGCGATGGCGGCGTCACTGTTGGCGTTGATTTATATGGCTCGTTCGGCAGTTCTATTGGCGGCACCGGCACATCGAATGCGGTCTACAATCCGGTCGGTGCAGAAGGCGAAGCCGGGACGGTTTTTCAGAGCGGCGTGGCAATTTCGAATGGCAATGTCAATTCATGGCTGACCACCGGTAGTCTTGGCGGTACCAATGCCCCAACCTCCAATGCGACGATCGTCTCGCAAACCGCTACCAGCTTGGTTTCCACATGGATGGTCGGCTCTTTATCCTTCCAACTGACACAAACCTTGGTCGCTGTTTTTGATGGCGGCGTTCAAACCGGCTCAGCCCTGACCCAATCTTATCGGATCACCAATACTGGCTCAGTTGCCTCGCGGTTTAATCTGACCCGTTACATGGATGGCGACTTGCAGTTTGATGGCTCGATCTCTGACGGCGGTGGACGGATCGAAATTGGCGGCTCGGAAGTGCTGTATGAAACGGACGCTGCTGCTGGGAATGCCGCCGCGACAACGTTTCTTGGCATCACCGGTTCAGGCGGTACCAACCCAACAGGTCGCTTTGAAGTGGCTAGTTTTTCAGGTCTAAGAGGCCGGGTTGCCGGCAATGCAGTCTTGGCGAATGATGTTCAAGGCGATACCGATGGCGATGGCTTCATCAACAATCCTTATGATGTGACCTTGGCGCTGGCCAATGCATTTAACCTGGCAGCCGGAGCGACACAGACTTATCTCACCCAAACCTTGTGGGGCAATGCTGTTCCACCAGCACCTGGCTCAACCGAAGCCTTGCCGCTCTTGCCGACAACCATCACAAATGGCGGCGCGTTCCTGTTTGAGATTGACCCGGCAGATGTGACCCCAGGTCAGATTATTTGGATCGATCCGGATATTGCGGTTGGCTACACTTATGCCGTCACCGGCGCTACTTTTGATGCAGTACAGATGCCTTCCTTCGGCACCGTACCAGATCCAGACGGCTACATCCTGACCTTCACTGATAGCATGGGCACTCAAAGTGTTGCCTTGGCTAGCGGCGCGACACATACCTTCGCTGAAGCCGTCTCAAGCTTTACCATCACCGACATCGCCGTTGCTTTGATGCTTGATCCAACCAATCCGATCGCTTTTCAGACCGGTATTGCTCTGACGTCCCTGAGCGGGGCACCGATCATCATCACGCAAACGCCAATTGTTCAAACCGTTGGCGACAATCCTGTGCCGCTGCCGGCTGGTATTTGGCTGATGATCACCGGGCTTGGCGCGATCGGGGCTTCGTCCCGACGCAAAAAGGCAGCTTAACCTGTCTAACAATTGACTTTCAAAATGGAGTGTTCCTTGCAATTATGTGAGGGACACTTTTTTGCTTTAGGGGTTTTTGATATGCGTAACTTTTTGAAAATAGGGATCATCGGCGCGGTTGCTTTGGGCGCCAGTGGGTCGGCCTTTGCGGATGACGCTAACAGTCGCTTTGCGGTCAAAGGCGCGGGGACTAAATCTTGCGCCGATTTTAGCGCTGCGCGCGCCGCCGAAAATACCGACGCTTATCTTTATGCGGGCTGGGTCGATGGCTATTTGACTGGCCTCAACCAATTTACACCGACCACCTATGATCTAGCGCCATGGCAGACCACCGACCTGATCTTGTTCAAACTGGACAAATATTGTGCCGTCATGCCCGATGAAACATTCATCAACGCCCTAACCGGCCTCGCTAAAATCCTCGCGCCAGATCGATTGCCGTCTGAGAGCAAAATCGTCTCCGTGCGCAATGGCGGGCAAAGCATCTTTGTCTATGAAGCAATGTTGCCGATTATCAAGCAACGCCTGCAAGAAGAAGGCGTCGCCCCGGACATAAAAGCGGCATTGTTCACCAAGAGAACCGCCAATGCGCTGTTGCGCTATCAGGCAAAGCACAAGCTGAC
>JAZGEB010000259.1:0-3357 GCA_036478515.1 Parvularculaceae bacterium
CGCCGCAAGCTGCGGTCAATAATTCCGGCTTCAACTGCTCGGCCAAAAAATCATCCGCCGCGCCTTGGTCGACTAAAATATCCGCCGCCCTGTAGCCATCTTCAAGTAGCGCGCACGCATCATAATCGCGCCATGCTTTTCGGTCATCGCCAAGATAACCGCTAAGGGCTTTATCCCCCCACGGACAATTGATCGGCGAGCAAATTGGCGCAAAAGCGGAAATGGATTTATACGTTTCAGGGTTTTTCAACCCAATTGTCAGTGCGCCGTGGCCGCCCATGGAATGGCCCATAATACTTTGCCGGGCGCTATCAAGCGGCGCGAGGTCATTGACTAGGTCGGGCAGTTCTTTGGTGATGTAGGAATACATGCGGTAATTATCCGCCCACGGACTTTTTGTTGCATCAACATAAAATCCAGCGCCAGAGCCAAAATCATAAGTCTCATGCTCCCCCGGCAAATCAAGCCCGCGCGGGGACGTGTCGGGCGCGAGGAAGGCTAAGCCCAACTCAGCACAGACCCGCTGCGCGCCTGCTTTCTCGGTGACATTAGACCAATTGCAGGTTAGCCCTGACAAATACGTCACCAGAGGTACCGGGCCCTTGGCGGCTTGCGGCGGCACAAACAGGCCAAACGCCATCGGCGTTTTGGTCTCGGCGCTATCGTGGCGCCAAACCTGTTGCTCGCCGCCATGCATTTTCCATGAATTGATTTGTTCCATTAAAACTCTACCACAGAGCGAATAGACTTACCGGCATGCATCAAGCCAAAGCCCTTATTGATGTCTTCAAGCGGCATCTTATGGGTGATCAAATCGTCGATATTGATCTTGCCATCCATATACCAATCAACGATTTTCGGCACATCGGTGCGGCCTCTTGCACCGCCAAAAGCGGTGCCGCGCCAAACCCGGCCGGTGACAAGTTGAAACGGCCGTGTACTGATTTCTTGACCCGCGCCAGCGACACCGATAATCATGCTTTCGCCCCACCCCTTATGGCAACATTCCAGCGCTTGGCGCATGGTGTGGACATTACCGATGCATTCAAATGAATAATCGGCGCCGCCGCCAGTGATCTCAACAATATGCGGCGCAACATCTTCCGGTTTCATCGCCTTTGGGTTGATAAACTCTGTCATGCCAAATTGGCTCGCAATGGCTTTTCGGTCATCGTTTAAATCAACACCAATGATGCGGCTCGCCCCAACCATTTTTGCGCCTTGAATAACATTGAGACCAATGCCGCCAAGGCCAAAGACAACCACCGTTGACCCCGGCTCAACCTTGGCATCAAACGCAACCGCGCCAACGCCGGTCGTCACCCCGCAACCAATATAGCAAACCTTATCAAAGGGGGCGTCTTTGCGAATTTTAGCCAAAGCAATTTCCGGCACCACCGCATGAGTAGCAAAAGTCGAGCAGCCCATATAATGGAATATGGGTTTGCCCTTGTAAGAAAGCCGGGTGGTGCCATCGGGCATGAGGCCTTGGCCTTGGGTGCTGCGAATTTTCTGACACAAATTAGTTTTTGGGTTCAGGCAATAATCACATTCCCGGCATTCCGGCGTGTACAGAGGAATGACATGGTCGTCTTTTTTCAAGCTGGTGACGCCTGCACCAACTTCAACGACGACGCCAGCGCCTTCGTGGCCAAGCACTGATGGAAACAAGCCTTCCGGGTCGTCGCCAGACAAACTAAACGCATCGGTATGGCAAATCCCGGTGGCTTTGAGTTCGATCAAAACCTCGCCCGCTTTGGGGCCTGCCAATTGTACTGTTTCTATAATGAGGGGCTTGCCCGCCTCGACCGCCAATGCGGCTTGAATATCCACGCGCTTATTCTCCCTTTTCCTCGTTTTTGTTTAATGGCACGCCGTAAAGCTCGAGCCGGTGGTCGACTAATTTGTAGCCATGCTCGCGGGCAATGCGTTCTTGCAAGCGCTCAATCTCTTCATTGACGAACTCAATCACCTCGCCGCTCCGCAGATCGATCAAATGGTCGTGATGGCTTTCCGTCACCTCTTCATAACGTGACCGACCATCATTGAAATCATGGCGTTGCACCACACCCGCCTCTTCAAAAAGCCGCATGGTGCGATAGACCGTGGCAATGGAGATGCGGGTATCAATGGCCGCCGCACGGCGATGTATTTCTTCCACATCTGGATGGTCATCAGCGCTCGACAAAACGCGCGCAATAACCCGCCTTTGGTCGGTCATGCGCATGTTCTTTTCGATGCAGAGCTTCTCAATCCGATCCATGTGGCCCATCCTTCTCTTCGCAAGAAAGGTTTGCCGCAGTCTGACAGCAGCGTCAATCTGAAGCAGGGGGCGTGGAGGTCAGGGGTTTGGACATTAACACAGCGTCTTTGCCAGGGCCGTAATATTTTTTCCGGAGCCCATCAGGGGTGTAGCCCGCGCGATGATAGAGCGCCAAGGCGGCTGCATTCAGGGCGGCAACATCGAGCAGGGCTGTTTTGGCCCCAAGGGCGGCGCCACGCTGCTCTATCGCACCAAGCAACGTAGCGCCCAAGCCCCGTCTCCGCACGGGGCTTGAAATCGCCAAAGTCAAAATCTCCATCTGGTCTGCGGCAAGGACAGCGAGGGCGAAACCGCAAATCTGCGCTTCAGCATCGACAACCATCATTAGATGATTGTTTGAAACACATAGGTTTGCGAAAAAATCTGCCGTCCATGGCGCGTCAGAAAATGTTTCGCTATGGAGATGAGCTATGTTTTCGCTGTCGCTTGCGGCGGCTTCACGAACCAACATGAAATCCGCCATCGCCCCAGAAAAGAGGGTTAGACGCCGGTAGAGCCGGCTTCACTCTCGTCCAAAACATCGCCGGTTTTGCGCACCAGGTCATAAAACCCATCTATCCCTGTTCCAGTCGACATCACTTCACCGGTCGCATGATCGACTAAGGCAAAGCCGGGCAATTTGTCCGTGGTCTCAAATGTCGCTGTGCAGGCACTAGCATAAGCATCGGTATCGCGGCAATTAGCGGTCTTTAAAGTCAATTGGACCTGTGTCGACATAATGTGCCGTTCCCATAAGGGCAGGTGGCCCTTGCGCCATGTTGTACATTCAAGGCAGTCCGGTGCGCCAAAATAGATGATTTCAAATTGGTCATAGCTTTCGGCAGTCGAAAGCAAGCCGGTGGTCGACAGCTGTAGGCTGGTCCCAAATGGCCCTTCATCGCCCTTATTGACCAGCACGCCGGTCAGCACGCCAAGGCTCAACATCGCCGCGCCACTATAGTGGCTTGTTTTCAAAGCCAGTTTTTTCTTCGATGATCGCATCAGCTTGGCAGACCCTGTATAATTGGTCGGCACAGCTGATCTTGAAAAAGATC
>JAZGEB010000260.1:0-6783 GCA_036478515.1 Parvularculaceae bacterium
AGTTCTGGCGGCGAGCTTGGCTATCGCAAAGAATATCTGAACCTCGCGCAGGCGGCGACGCGCTTTGCCCCGCCGACCGAAATTCATGGCATTGTCGATCATCAACCGCTTGCGATCACCGCGCCAGGACGGCCGATTGATCGGCCCGCCGGAGGGGGGGGCGACCAGCATGGGTCCTTTATGTGGTATCCGTCTGAAGGCGACGGCGTCGCCAAGGCGATGGCTGCCGCCAGAGCCGCGTTCCCGGCTTGGTCACGGGCACCCGTTGAAATGCGCTCCAGCTTTCTTCATCAGTATGCCGACCTTCTGGAGAAAAACCAAGACCAATTACTCGGGGAAATGGTCAATGAGGCGGGCAAAACGATAGATGATGCGTTGGCAGAATTGCGCGAAGCGATTGATTTTTGTCGATTTTATGCTGATGAAGCGACACGGGTCTGTCAGCAAAGAACCTTGCCGGGGCCTGCTGGCGAGGAAAATATCTGGCATATGCATGGTCGCGGCGTGTTCGCTTGTATTTCGCCGTGGAATTTTCCACTGGCGATTTTTCTTGGTCAGATCACCGCCGCTCTTGCAGCAGGCAATTGCGTCGTCGCCAAACCGGCAGAACAAACCCCGTTAATCGCCTTTACTGCGATAAAATTGATGATTGAGGCTGGGCTCCCCAAAGGCGTGGTGAATTTGGTGCTTGGCGACGGCAAGGTCGGTGCAGCTCTAATCGCGCATCCCGATCTTGGCGGGGTTGTCTTTACCGGTTCGACCCAGACCGCGCGAGCGATCAATCAAAATCTGGCGGCAAAACCCGGCCCGATCGTGCCTTTGATTGCCGAGACGGGCGGGATCAATGCGATGATTGTCGATTCAACCGCATTGCCAGAACAGGTCTGCGATGATGTGATCAATTCGGCGTTCAAATCAGCAGGACAGCGCTGCTCGGCTTTGCGCGTGTTGTATCTACAGGATGATATTGCCGATCAGATGACTGGCATGATTATCGGCGCAGCCAAGGAGGTGCAACTGGGTGATCCGGTTGACCTGGCGGTCGATGTCGGACCGATCATTGACGCTGCCGCGCGGGCCACACTTATGGCCTACACTGACACTCTACCCTCTGGCAGTGAACTCCTTTATCGCGGTGATGCACCAACAGACGGGACATTCTTTGCGCCCCATATTATTGCGTTGCCGGGTCTTGAAGGGCCAGAAAAAGAAGTTTTCGGGCCGGTCTTGCATATTTGTCGCTGGAGCGCTGATCAGCTTGATAGTGTTATCGCCGCGATCAATGGGACCGGCTATGGCCTAACTTTCGGCGTGCATTCGCGCCTTGATACAATGATCGACTATTTAGTGCCGCGCATCAATGCGGGTAATATTTACGCTAATCGGAATATGATCGGCGCCGTTGTCGGGGTGCAACCCTTTGGCGGCGCGGGGCTGTCTGGTACCGGGCCAAAAGCTGGCGGTCCGAATTATCTAATGCGGTTTTGTGAAGAAAAAACCGTCTCGATCAATACTGCAGCGGCTGGCGGGAATGCCTCTTTGATTGCGCTTGATGATGCTTAAAAAAAACCCGGCACGTGTGCCGGGTTTTTATCCAAAATATCAGTCTTGCAAGCCTAGCGAATTGGCCGTGCTGCTTTGACATAATCCCGAATGGTGTTTTCAGTTTTAGCTTTATTCTCAGCGCAGCGGTTACGACCTTTGTCAGATTGGCTGATCACGTAAAATTTCGCAAAACCACCTTTGACCCGTTTACAGGCCGCAGAGGACATGCCTGACTTATCGCCAGAATCAATCTGAGATTGGGTTTTGAAATCAACCACAATCTTGCGCGCATCATCATAGCGGGTGCAATTAGTCTTATTTTTCTCCAGCATCAGAATACGATTCTTTGGCTGAGAATTGCGGAACATTTCATACATGACCAGATAGACATTGTCTTGGCCGGTCTCGTTTTTTACGCAGACCACGGTTTCGCTATATTTGATCTGGCTGTCTTTGGCTGATGCAGATTGGTCGAGGACAATTTCCCCATCAACAACAGGAAGGGGCGGCGGGGCGGTCACCGGCTGGTCGAGATTTATCTCGCCATTGTCTATTTTGACTTCAGCTTCCATTCGTGACGCATCAATGGTGTCAGTTGCTGCTTGTAAAAGCATCGAACTGGCTATCGCAACTATCAGGCTCATTTTACTCTCCGTGAAAAAAAGGGGTAGATCCCCATCAACCTCAGTGGTCCACTATAGTAAATAAAACCATTACTTGGCAATAACCATCTTTAGCGCGTTAGGGGCTTGGCATTGGCCACGAGCGCCCTGATTTCGTCGCTTGAGCGCTTATCCTTCTTACAGGACTGGCGGCCATTCTGATCGATATCGAGGTTATAATATTTGGCGAAGCCGCCTTTAACCCGCCGACAAGTCGGTCTGCCGCGCAGGTCATTCGCGGTGATTTGTTCTCCTGCAGCAACTTTTTCACTGGTGGTAAACTCGACCCAAGCAAATTGCAGATCATCATAACGCAAACAACTGATTTTGCCCGGCCTAGACTGGATTGTGCGTGAGCTGAAGCGCTTATTTATCACGAATTGCTCGCCAACCACGATCAAAAGCTCTTCGCTCGAGGCATTGTGCAAGCACAAAACCGTTTCACGGCCCTTAAACTCATACGCATCATCAGCGGCTAAGGTGTTCGAAACGCTGATCGCCAAAGCGATACTGGTGCAAGCTATTAAATTTTTGATATTCATGGCCATGTTGAGCCCCTCCATTTATCTTGATTACCATAAGCATAGGATCGCCATAGTGTCACGGGTTTGCCGGGTTAAACATTTGTAGTTCTTTGGTAATGTTACACCAAAGCACTGCCTGCACTTGCGGTTGCGCGACTGGGATGGCGCTGATACATCGGAAGTTATACTAGCAACAAGAGACGGGATAAGATGGTTGAGCTAACCCTGCCGAAAAATTCGAAGGTCACCGGAAAGCCCCGTCATCATGCGGCAGATAAATCGGCGGGCGGGACGCAATTTCGGACCTTTAAAGTTTACCGCTATAATCCTGATGACAGCGAAAACCCTCGTATTGATAGCTATGAGATTGATATTTCGGATGTCTCCATGGTGCTTGATGCGATTATCAAGATTAAAAACCAAATTGACCCAAGCCTGACCTTCCGGCGCTCATGCCGTGAGGGTGTGTGCGGGTCTTGTGCGATGAATATCAATGGCTCGAACACGCTGGCCTGTACCATGGGCATGGATGAATGTGGGAGCGGGGATATCGCAATTTACCCCTTGCCGCATCAGCCGGTGGTCAAAGATTTGATTACGGATCTGAGCAATTTTTATCGCCAACATGCAGCGGTGCAGCCCTTTTTGATTGCCGCATCAAAGCCAGATGAGGAACATCTGCAATCGCCGAAGGAGCGCGAGAAGCTCGATGGCTTATATGAGTGCATTTTATGTGCATCTTGCTCAACGGCATGCCCGTCTTATTGGTGGAATGGCGACAAGGACGGGGTCGATGAATATCTTGGGCCGGCCGCGTTACTACAAGCCTATCGCTGGCTGCAAGATTCAAGAGATGATGAAAAAGAACAGCGGCTCGATTATCTGGAGGATAGTTTCCGGCTTTATCGCTGTCACACGATCATGAATTGTACCCAGGTTTGTCCCAAGGGGTTGAACCCGGCTGAGGCCATTGCAGGGATTAAGCGATTGTTGCTAGAGCGCGGCAAGTAATCATTTCTGATTGGAAACAATAAGAGTTTGTTATGCTGCTTGCGCGCGGTTTTGCGGGGCGACGTGGCGTTGCTGTTTGAGTTGCCAGCCGATGAAACTAAAGCCCAAGACCATCAGCGCCCAAGCTGAAGGTTCTGGTGTCGCGCCCACGCTATCAAGAGCGAAAGTTGCGCCGCTGTCAGAAAAAACGGAGCGCCCGATATAGACCCCGGTACAACCCCCTGCCGCCGCACAAGCTGTGTCGAAGGCTGAATGGGGGATGGCAAACGCGCCATTTTGGACTTGAACGTAGAAAAACGACGTCGCATTGCCATTGGGGTTGGTTAGGCTGCCGGTCGGGTAGACATAAGAATTGGTGTTTGAGTTAAATAAAACCACAAACATCCATGAAGTGCCGCCACTCATATTGGTGACGTAAAAGGTGATGTCCTGCCCGGTAATGTCAGTGCCGTAATCAAACAGACCATAATTGCCGGCGCCAAAAGTGGAGCTGGTGCCGTCTGGGGCTCCGAGAATGGCGTTTGGATTTGATGAGTTGCCGATAATCGCGGTATCTGGGAATACAGCGGTATCCGCCAAGGCCGGCATTGCCAGGCCTGAGAGACTGAAAAAACTCAATATAATCCAAAGCTTACGCAACATTTTCACTGCCCATTACCCAACTAAGGCCCAATTCTATATCAAGACCTCTTTAAGAGGGGTTTTGATAATTGCTAAAATTCGATCCAAGTGTCCGTTTTTCAGGAGCGCAAATTACGCCAATTGTTTCGTTGATTTACATAAATAATTCGATAATACTAGAAATATGGAAATTAAATCGGCCAGTCAATCTTTTGCCGCCCTCGCACAAGAAACCCGCTTGGCGGTGTTCATTGCTTTAATCAAAGCTGGGCCTGAGGGTTTTAGCGCTGGAGCTTTGGCAGAGACGCTCGATGTGCCCAGCTCGACCTTGTCTTTCCACCTCAAAGATCTGGCCCAGTCTGGCTTGATCCAAGCCCAACGAACCGGGCGCAGCATTATCTATTCGGCTGATTATGGCGGTATCCGCGGTTTGGTTGGGTTTCTGCTGGAAGATTGCTGCCAAGGCGATCCGCGTCTTTGCGGGCCTTATATTGTGTCGCCCCGCTAATCAGAGCTGGACAGGATGGCGGCAAAAAGCGCCGGGTCGACATTGCCGCCGGACAGAATGATCGCGGTGGTTTTGCCCGCGCTCTGCAATTGACCGGATAGCACTGCCGCGAGCGCCACCGCGCCGCCCGGCTCGACCACCAGTTTTAAGTCACGAAAAGCAAACCTCATCGCGTTCCTTGTTTGGGCATCGCTGACCACCAGACCCTGGGTCTTGGTCTGGTGCAAGATTGGTAGGGTCATCACCCCCGGTTGAGGCAGTAGCAGCGCGTCACAAATTGAGTTGGCACCGGGCTGATTGGGGGTGACCGTGCCGCTGGCCAGCGCGCGGGCGGTATCGTCAAACCCTTGCGGCTCGACGATATAGCTTGCGAGGTCGGGAAATTTGTCGCGCAGAGCGATGATGCTTCCGCCACCAAGTCCGCCGCCAGAGCACGGGCAGGCAAATTGATCAGGTGTGAGGTTTTGGTCGATCAGCGCAGCTGCAATCTCCGCCCCGGCGGTGCCTTGTCCAGCAATAACATGATGGTCATCAAAGGGCGGCACCAAGACGGCGTCTTTTTCTGCGGCAATAGATCGGGCAATTTCTTCGCGGTTTTGCGCGGCCCGCTCATAGAGGATGACGGTTGCGCCAAGCCCGCGGGTTCGGTCAATTTTGAGCGCCGGTGCATCGCTAGGCATGACAATGGTTGCCGGAATGCCGAGCATTTTTGCCGCGCAAGCAACACCTTGGGCGTGATTGCCCGATGAATAGGCGACCACACCAGCGGCTTTTTCGGTGGCCGTAAAGTGAAGCAACCGGTTGAGCGCTCCTCTGATTTTAAACGAGCCGGTTTGTTGTAAATTCTCGGGCTTGATGAAGACCCGTCCGCCGGCAATCTGGTTGAGCGCCTCACTTTCTAACAGGGGCGTTGGCGCAAGATGCGGCGCTAATTGTTGGCCGGCGTGGTTGATGTCAGCAATGGTCACCATAAATATCGACTAACTCTTGTGGTTCCGAATAGGTGACGTTAACTGAATTTGTGCTAGGAAGCGACTATGACAAAAGGGCCGATGCAGCGATATCAATCTCTCATAGCATCGGGCGCTTTAAAGCCGGATGACAGACAGCTTGCTGCCATGCAAAAGCTGCAAAATCTTGAGCAAGCGCTTGTTGGCTATGCCCCGGAGAAGAAATCATTTTTTGTAAAAGCCCAAAAGCGCCCGCGCGGGTTATATCTGTGGGGCGGGGTCGGTCGCGGCAAAAGTCTGTTGATGGATATGTTTTTCAACAACTCATCTGTCGCCAAGAAACAGCGCATTCATTTTCATGAATTCATCATTGGGGTCCACACCAAGAAAACTGCTTGGGGAAAACTTGATAGCGCCGCCCGGCGAGCGCACCCCTTTTTTGTCCGCGATGCGGATGAGCATGACCCGATACCGCCGATAGCCAAAGAGATATTTTCAACCGCCCATTTGTTATGCTTTGACGAGTTTCAAGTTTCAGATATTGCCAATGCAATGTTGTTGATGCATTTGTTCAAGGCGTTGATCGAGCGCGGCTGTGTGATCGTCGCGACATCAAACCGTATGCCAGATGAGTTGTATAAGGATGGCTTGAACCGTGAGTTGTTTTTACCAGCAATCGCTTCAATCAAACAAAGCATGGATATTTTCCACCTCGACAGCCCCCGTGATTTTCGCCGGGATCAACTGGTCAGTGCGCCGGTCTATTATTCACCGCTGGGAGATGCGGCGCGCACTGCTATGGATAGCGCTTGGCAGCGATTGATTTGTGGCGGCGCCGAAGTCGCCATGAAATTTAACGTCAAGGGGCGGCAGGTGGTGATCCCACGGACTGCCAGAGGCATCGGGCGGGTCAGCTTTGATCAACTTTGTGGCGTCGCCTTGGGCGCGGAAGACTATCTGGC
>JAZGEB010000261.1:0-8342 GCA_036478515.1 Parvularculaceae bacterium
CCGGTGGACCGATGGTCACGGTTTTAATGGCTATCGGGTCATGCCCGCCGCGTTTGATCAGCGTTAAAGTCAGATCCCCTTCCGGCAAGGCACTGACGCCCAAAGGGATGGCGCGCAGATTGATGCTGGTCTCTGGGAATAAGCGCAACGGCTGCTGCCACTGGGCACCATTGGGCAACGTCGCTTGCAAATGCCCGTGCCATGTAGCTTCGCCCTGGCGAGCTATCTCGACATTGAGATCAAGCAATCCGTCGGCATTGCGGCTGAGATTGATTGAGCTGAGGTTCACGCTCGCCGCTTTGGGGCGATGCTCAATGATCAGCGGGATCGACACCGCAATGCCCATATCGATGGGCAGGGATGCACTCACTTTGCGCATCAGGGCTTTAGCGTAAGTGGCTGTTAAGGTTAGGTGCGAGCGATATTCCCCGCGACGAAAGGGGGCCTTGCCGCGGCGTTGCACGGTCACGAGGGCGCTGTCCCCGGGGGCGAGCCGCAGGGTTGCTGGCGAGACTTGCAAATAGGGAGCAGCACTGGCAAAGGCGCGTTCTTGGGCAGTGGAACGGCGATAGAGACCCGACGGTAAAGCTTGTAGATCAGTCCATCCGAGCGCGATATCGAGTTCTCTAGCGGAGGGGTTTGTGACCCGAAAAGTTACCTTTGAAGTGTCCTCATCAAGCACACCAGCCAGAGGCGCGATGGCGATTTGAGCCATGGCTGTGCTACCAAGGGACAGTCCGATCCAGACCAAGGCTAAAATTGCCAGAGCCGGGTGAATCATCTTATAGCTGAAAAGCTTAGGTCGGTTTCGGCCTTTTATCGGGCCTGAAATCGGGGAAGTTCGTAAAATGTCCATGTCAAAGCCCAATTCTGGGCCGCCAAACACTGTTGAGACCCGCGTTATAATTGTCGGCAATGAGAAAGGCGGCTCCGGTAAAACGACTGCGGCGATGCATCTCATCATTGCTCTATTGCGTTCAGGTTTCAAAACTGGGGCCATAGACCTTGATGTGCGGCAAAAAAGCCTGACCCGCTATTTGGAAAACCGGCAAAACTTTGCTGTCGCCAAGAAATTAACCATCGAAGATTTACCGATGCCAGAATTGCGCGTCGCACCCCATAGCGAGCATGATAGTCGGGCCGAGGCGATGAAAATAGAACAGCAGGGCTTTGCCGCGACATTGCAAAAATTTGCAAGTTGCGATTTTGTTGTGGTTGATTGTCCAGGGGCTAATACGCATTTGTCGCGTCTTGCTCATGCCTATGCGGATATTATTGTCACGCCGATGAATGATAGCTTTGTTGATTTTGACTTGCTCGCGCGTCTTGATCCGGACACGGCCGAATTGCTTGGCCCGAGCGTTTATAGCCAGATGGTCTGGCAGGCGCGCCAGCAACGAAAATTAGCCACCGAGGGCACCGGCGAAAACAACGCAATTGACTGGGTGGTGATGCGCAATCGGATGGGTGCGGCCAATGCCAAAAACAAAAAACGGGTTGGCGAGAAACTCGATGAATTTTCCAAACGCATGGGATTTCGCCTCTGTCGCGGGTTTGGCGAGCGGGTAATCTATCGCGAAATGTTCCCTGATGGCCTAACCTTGCTAGACATGGGTACCAAAGCGATGCGCCGCCGGGCCACAACCATGAGTCATGTTGCAGCGCGCCAAGAAATCCGGCATTTTGTCAGTAGTCTGAATTTAGCCGTGTCACGGCAAGAGAACATTGAGCCCAAATCAACTGCCGCTTAATCGAGGGTGCGTTTGTATCTCAGCAGAGCAATTGCCGAGATGATGACCGTAAACAAAGCCAAGGCCAATATTTCCGATCCGATATCTGCCAAACCGGTCCCTTTGAGCATCACCCCTCTGACGATCCGCAGGAAATGCGTCAGCGGTAACAACTCGCCAAGGGTTTGCGCCCAAAGCGGCATGCCGCGAAACGGAAACATGAAACCGGAGAGTAATATTGACGGTAAAAAGAAAAAGAACGTTAGCTGCATGGCTTGCATCTGCGATGTCGCTAAAGTGGAAAATGTAAAGCCAAGGGCCAGATTTGCGATCACAAAAATAGCGACGCCAAGCAAGAGTAACCACAAAGCCCCAGCGAATGGCACCTGAAACAGAAATTTTGCGAGCAGTAAGACAATCGTCGTTTGCAAGGCCCCAACGGTCACATAAGGGCCGATTTTGCCGATCATTACTTCGGCGGGTCGCGCGGGTAGAGCGAGCAGGTTTTCCATCGTGCCGCGTTCAACTTCTCTGGTCATCGCCATTGCCGTGATCATCACCAATGTCATGGTCAAGATGACGCCTAATAATCCGGGGACGATGTTATATTGCGTCACACCTTCGGGATTATATTTTGGGTGAACGATTAATTCATAAGGGCCGGGTCGAGCAGCGAGCGGGGCTAAGGTGCCTTTGAGGTCATGCCGCAAAGCGCTGGCAAAAATGGCATCGGCCCGGGCAATGGCGTTGGAGGCAGCGGCAGGGTCGGAAGCATCAGCATCGATCAAGAGTTGCGGTCGGTCACCGCGGATCAGCCGTTCGGTAAATCCTGCGGGGATATAAATCACAAACGCCACGTCGCCGCGGGCTAAAAGTTCCGCCCCTTCTCGCGGATCTTCCAGGTGTACCTTCAAATCAAAATAGTCAGATGTTTCCAAGCCGCGCAGCAATGTCCGTACAATCGGTGTTTGTTCTTCCACATGAACCGCTGTTGGTAGATGTTTGGGATCATTATTGATCGCGAAGCCGAACAGCATCAATTGCATCACCGGCACACCGAACATCATTGCGAAGGTAAATTTGTCACGACGCATCTGGATCGTTTCTTTGACAAAGATCGCTCGGATACGAGAAAAAGAGGCGCTAAAGAAGCTCATCCGTGGACCCTCATATCAGTGCCAGCTGTGGCCATTAGGGCGATGAAGACATCTTCCAGATTGGGCGTCACTTCCTGCCATTTGCTCGCCTCGCTGGTAACGCCGCTGAGGGCTTGCTCCAACAATTCTCGCTTCGTACCGCTGACATGCAGCGCGGCACCAAAATAGGCCACATGATCAACCCCGGGCAAGCCTTGAAGTTGGCTGGCCAATTGACGAATAGCATCACCCTTGGCCTGAAATGTGATCAGCCCGGAGCTTTTAATAATTTGCCCGACGCTACCATGGGTCATAACTTTACCATTGGCCAGATAGACGATTTTATCGCAGCGTTCTGCTTCATCCATATAATGGGTCGAGACCAGAACGGTGACCCCTTGGGTCGAGAGATGGTGGATTTGATCCCAAAATTCGCGCCGAGCTTGCGGATCGACACCGGCAGTTGGTTCGTCGAGCAATAACAGACGCGGATTATGCATGGTGATCGCCGCCAGAGCGAGCCGCTGTTTCCAACCACCGGACAAAGCCCCGGCAAGTTGGTTCTGCCGATCGGTCAGCCCTAAATTCGCTAATGTCTCATCGACCCGCTGGCGCAATTTTGGTAGTTGATAGAGCCGGGCAACAAATTCGAGGTTTTCGCGGATCGTCAGATCGGCCCAGAATGAAAATTTTTGGGTCATGTAACCGGTTTCGGCTTTGATCAGGCTCGACTGACGACCGATCTCAAACCCAAGGCAGGTGCCGCTGCCTTCGGTTGGCTCCAATAAACCGCAAATCATCCGGATGGTCGTGGTCTTGCCAGACCCATTGGGCCCCAGAAAGCCCCAGACTTGCCCTGCCGGCATCTGAATATCAACGCCGTCTACAGCCGTCTTGGTGCCAAAGCGTTTAACCAGTCCGTGTACATCAATCGCAAACTCAGTCATGGTCGTGAAACATCCACAGGCAGGCCGGGGCGCAAATTTGTTTCAGTCGGAAGCCGCGCTTCGATTAAAAATACCAGCTTCTCGCGGTTCTCCTTGGAATAAATCACTGGCGGTGTAAATTCCGCTTCCGTAGCGATAAAGGAAATGGTTGCTGGTGTGGCTTGTGCGCTATGGTCTGGAGATATTTGTATAATTTGCCCGAGGGTAAAATTGGGCAATTCAGCTTGGGGGACAAAAAACCTGATTTTTAACCCTTGGTCCGGCAGCAACGCGACAACTGGTGTGCCGGGTGTGACATATTCTCCCGGGCGGTGGTAGATGGCTTCAATCCGACCACTGACTTTTGCCGTGACACTCCTTTGGCGCAACGCCCATTCAGCTTCGGTTTGAGCTGCTTTGGTTGACGTTTGCACAGCGGCAGCGGCTTCTCGTGCTGGGTCGCGGCCCCCAAGGTGCGCAATTTTAATCGCTTCTTGGGCGGCTGTGACCCGAGCAATAGCTGCCAGATAAGCAGATTGCACTTGGTCGCCGGTGGTTTTGGACTCAATCCCTTCAGCGACCAAAGGCATGAACCTTGCGCGGTCAGATTTGGCTTTTGTCAGCATCGCATTGGCTTCTGCGAGCTTGGCTTCGAGCGACTTAATCTCTTCGGGCCGCGCGCCAGTAGAAATATCCCGTGCTTGCGCGTCGGCTTGTAGGACCCGCCCGGTGGCGGCATTTACCCGTGCGTGTTGCTGGTCTTTGTCTAATTCGAACAGGATATCTCCTGGTGTAACTTGCATTCCTTCGCGCATCGGTAAGGCTTCAAGCCACCCAGCTTGCGGTGCGCTGACATAGACATATTCAGCTTCAACATAACCGATATAAGCATCGCTTGGCGGCGCTTTGGAACACCCGGCCAAGGCGATGAATATAAAAAAGAGGGCGCGGTACATCATTTTTTCTCTCATTTGGGAGCCAAAGCACGGAGCATCATCTTGCCGTGGAGTTGGAATAATTTTTCAAGGTCAATTTGGTCTTTGTCTTGGTTGTCAAATAGAACATGCCAGAGGGCGGAAAAAGCGATTGGTGAAATGATCAATCTTGCGGTCAAAGCTGGGTCATCAATCTCTATTTCTCGGCGCTCATGCGCTCTGGCCAAAACGTCAGTCATCATTTGTAAAATTCGGTCGATCACATTTTTGCGATACATTTCGATGACTCGTGGAAAGTTTGGCGCATCGGAAATGATGATTTTCATCAATCGAGGAACATCCGTCATCTGAATAATCAGCGGGGCCATGGTGGTTAGCGCTTGTATAGCAGCGCTAAAAGTTGGTGCTTGTTCAGTCGCTGCTTCAAGCCGAGCGACATTCGGTAATGCTCGGGTTTCGATCAGCGAGGTGAATAGGTCTTCTTTGGACTTAAAATACAAATAGAGCGTACCTTTTGAAAAGCCGGCGCGCTTGGCGATGTCTTCCATGCGAGCGGTGGCGAAGCCTTGCTCATAAAATTCATCGAGCGCTGCTTGTAACAAAATATGCCGCCTTTGGTCCTTGGCTTGTTCTGATCTGGCCCGTTTCAAGGAAGACCTCCATATATAACTATCCAGTCAGTTATATATGGACAGACCGGTGAAAAGTCAACATCCAACGACTGGCGGACCAATTTCGCCATTGACATAAAGCCGATACCGCTTACATATCGCCTCCACTCCTTTGATATTTAAGATCGTATTCCCGGCGTCGATATAGACACCGAATGACGGTTTTTAAGGGAAAATGAGATTAATAGCGGAGCCTTTCACCATGGCAGTGAGTAAAAAACCCCGGAAGAAGACCTCTGGCGCAACATCTGTATCGACGGATGTCAAAGCCGAGACGGCAGAAGCGCCGGCAATGAAAAAAAATAAAGTCGGACCGGCGGAATTTCTCCAACAGGTCCGGGCCGAAGGCGCCAAGGTGGTTTGGACGACGCGGCAGGAAACCATCATTTCCACGATTATGGTTTTAGTGATGGTGATGATCATGTCGGCATTTTTCTTCTCGGTTGACCAAGTGTTTCGCTGGATCGTGCCGA
Source organism: Parvularculaceae bacterium (assembly GCA_036478515.1). Classification (GTDB taxonomy): domain Bacteria; phylum Pseudomonadota; class Alphaproteobacteria; order Caulobacterales; family Parvularculaceae; genus CALLVA01. The sequence continues at coordinate 5,872 of JAZGEB010000261.1, forward strand.
TGGTGTTGGATCTCAACTAAAATTTAACTGGATTACTCTCATGGCAGACCACAAGTGGTACATTGTTCACGCATACTCCAACTTTGAAAAAAAGGTTGCAGAAGCGATCAAGCAGGCGGCGAAAGAAAAAGGCCTGTCTGCATCTTTTGATGAAGTCATGGTCCCGACCGAAGAGGTTGTGGAAGTGCGTCGCGGCCGCAAGATCACGACTGAGCGGCGATTTTTCCCCGGCTATGTGCTGGTCAAAATGATCCTCAATGAGAAGACCTATCACTTGGTCAATGATGTGCCGAAAGTCACGGGCTTTCTGGGCACCGGTAAAAAACCATTGCCGGTTAGTCAAAAAGAAGTCGATGCGATCCTCGGCACGATGGAGGAGGGGGTCGAGCGTCCGCGGCCAACGGTCATGTTTGAGGTTGGTGAAACCGTTCGAGTTGTTGACGGGCCGTTTGCGTCGTTTTCTGGTCATGTCGAGGATGTCGATGAGGATAATGCCCGCTTGAAAGTCACCGTTTCAATCTTTGGCCGTGAGACCCCGGTTGAACTTGAATATGGCCAGGTTGAAAAGGGCGGCGCATAGCGCAAGCCTAGATCTTAGCTATGGACCATCATGGTCACGACTAAAGCTTCAATATTTTGCGCTCGGTCTTTGGTGCGGTAAATCTCTGGATGGTGATTGATTTCATCAATCACCTTGTGTCGATGTTCCGGCCTTATTTTAGCAATATCAAAAGCGCGGCTTAAGATCGGTCCATCGCCTATTGCAAGTTGATCGCGCAGCGCCGGATAATTTTTCTGGATAAAAGCGGCAAGTTTTTTGCGCCGCGCGCCATAAGCCGCATTCTCAATACTATTGCCGACTATCGCGCCGGGAATTTCCCACGGCGCTGGCAAATGCGACGCGTCGCTCGAACAACCGATTAATGCAGTTGTGCCAAATAACACTATCCCGATCTGGAGAAGTAGCTTTTTCAGGGGATGATTTAAGGTCATTGGAAAACTTTTTTTCACCAAGGAATTTGACGATGACAACGCTGTTTTAATTCAATTTTTAAAACTTACCAAAATACGCAAGTTTATACTATCAGGCAGTCAAGCAAAATTCGCTATTGCGGTCATGAAGATGTTATATATTATCATGTTCGAGCGGGTTTTCCCGCTTTATCTAAAAGAACTTGTTCTTGACGATATTGGGGCGTTCGCAATTTCTCTCTCCCCCTATAATTTCGAGCGCCTCATTCCCCCTTTTAAGCCATGCTGATGGATGTCCTTTTCCGGTCCTTTTTGCGCTTGCATTTGGCCCATAGGCCAGTTAAACCGCCCGTTCCTCGTGGGAGGTTCGTGGCGCAGAAGTCCAGTGTCAGCCGTACCAAGGGGTCCTTTCGAAAGCCAACCCATGAAAGGAATTCAACATGGCTAAGAAAATAAGTGGGTATCTGAAGCTTCAGGTACCAGCCGCATCGGCATCGCCGTCTCCACCCATCGGTCCAGCTCTGGGCCAACGTGGGTTGAATATCATGGAATTCTGTAAGGCGTTCAACGCCAAGTCGCAAGAGATGCAGAAGGGCATGCCTATTCCGTGTATCATCACGATTTACACCGATAAATCCTTTACCTTTGAGATGAAGACGCCGCCGGCATCTTACTATCTCAAGAAAGCTGCTGGCTTGGATAAGGGTGGCGCAGAACCGGGCCGCGAATCTGCTGGCTCTGTTACCAAAGCACAATGCCGTGAGATCGCCGAAGCTAAAATGGTTGACCTCAACGCATTCGATCTGGATCAGGCAACCAAGATCATCGAGGGTTCTGCCCGGTCGATGGGTCTGGAAGTAGAGGCTTAAGGATATGGCAAAGCAAGGCAAACGGATGACAGCGGCTCGTAGCGCTGTGGATCGTGAAAAATATTACTCTGTCGATGAAGCAGTGGAAATTGTGAAAGCAAATGCCAAGGCTAAATTCGATGAAACAATCGAAGTTTCGATGAATTTGGGTGTTGATAGTCGCCATGCTGACCAAATGGTTCGCGGCGTTGTCAATCTACCAAATGGCACTGGCAAATCTTTGCGGGTCGCGGTTTTTGCCAGAGATGCAAAAGCCGAAGAAGCGACTAAAGCGGGAGCTGATATTGTCGGCGCTGAAGACCTGATGGAGCAAATTCAGGGCGGCAAGATGGACTTTGACCGGATCATCGCGACACCAGATATGATGTCGATTGTTGGTCGTTTGGGTAAAGTGCTGGGGCCAAAAGGCCTGATGCCAAACCCGAAAGTCGGGACTGTCACGCCGAATGTGACCAAGGCGATTGAAGATGCTAAAGGCGGCGCGGTCCAGTACCGGGTCGAAAAAGCCGGGATCATCCATGCCGGTGTTGGCAAAGCGAGCTTCTCCCAAGACAAGCTGGCTGAAAATGTCAAAGCGTTTATTGGCGCGGTGACAAAAGCCAAGCCAACCGGGGCCAAGGGTACTTATGT
>JAZGEB010000262.1:0-11473 GCA_036478515.1 Parvularculaceae bacterium
GGCGCCACCTCCCCCATGAAGAATGGGGGAGGAATTCTCTCTTCACTTTTACTTTTGATGGTCTTACCCATCGATTTTCACCAACTCAATTTCAAACAGCTTTGGCCAATTTTTGCCGGTGACGAAAAGTCGTTTGGTAGCGGGATCATAGGCGATGCCATTGAGGACGTCTATTTCAGAGTGCATATCCTCTTGCGCCAAGAGGCCAGATAGGTCGGCGACACCGATGACATTGCCGGTGGACGGATCAATTTGCACGAGAATTTCGGTTTGCCAGATATTGGCATAGATTAGTCCATCAATCCATTCGAGCTCGTTTAATTTGGGCACAGGCGTGCCATTGGCGGTGACTAAAATGCGCGCGCGTTCCGCAAAACTTTCCGGCTCGAGAAAGCGCAAAGAGGACGACCCGTCACTCATGATCAGATCCGTTGGGCTTGCGGTCAGACCCCAGCCTTCGCCGCTGTAAAAGAAAGTCTCTCTCTTCTCAAAGAAATCAAGGCTATGCACCAGCCCAATGCCAGACTGCCATGTCAGACCAATGATTTGGTCTTGCCACAGAGCAATACCCTCGCCGAAAAATTTATTGTCGAGCGCTTGCTGTTGGACCACCCGGCCCGTTTCAAGCTCAACTTTGCGTAAAGCCGACTGGCCCCGCCGCCCGGTGCCTTCATAGACAAAGCCATCATGGAAAAACAAGCCTTGGGTAAAGGCTGCGGGATCATGGGGGAAGGTGTTGATGATTTTGGCCCGGTAGCGCTTGATCGGCGCTGGCTTTGCGTCACCCGCTAATTCAACCGTAGGCTGAGCAGTTACTGGTGTCGGCGTTTCTTCGACGCCGCAGCTAGCAAGGGCGATAGCGCAACAAAGCGCGAGGACAAGTCTCTTCAACATCAGCTTAGCGCCGGATCTCATGATCTTCCAGCTGGCGCGCTTCAGCTTCGAGCATAATCGGAATGCCATCTTTAATTGGAAAAGCGAGATGGGCTTTATCGCTGATCAATTCTTGGGCTTGTTTCTCATAACGCAGCCTTGTTTTCGTTACCGGGCAAACTAATATTTCAAGTAGCTTTGGGTCGAGGTCCATGGGCGGTCTTCTCCTATTGCAAGCGTTGGCTTTTGTCTGTTTGGACTTGGCTTGTGTCTTGCGCGGCCATTTGCATCAGGGCCAGCAAGGTTTCGGCCCGATCGCTCATCGTCTCCGCTTCGAGCAAGGCTTGCTTTTCGTCTGCATTAAACGGGCAATTCATCGCCACGGAATTGATGATGGTTTGGGCGGAGGCATTTTCAATCATCTTCCAATCAGCGCTGAGACCCTCGCCATCGAGATAGGGCGCGAGAGTTTCCAAGAGGCGTTCGCGCAACACCCCATCTTCGGGAACCGGCTCGACCAAGTCTGGCCGAAACTGCGTCCAGTTCGGCTCGATCAGACGGAACGGTAGCGCAGTTTCCAGCTCACGTTTCAGGTGGAAGCGGCTGATGCCGGTCAGCGTTATCAGATAGCGGCCATCATCAGTTTCCATGAAGGACGTAATCCGCCCGGCACAGCCAATTTCATATAGCGCTGGCTTGGTCGTCGCGCCCTCTTGGCGTGGCCGGATCATGCCGATCAAGCGACCATCCCCCAAAGCGGTGTCAATCATCGCTAAATAGCGCGGCTCAAAAATGTTCAGCGGTAATTGTCCACGAGGCAGCAGCAATGCCCCCCGTAAAGGGAAAATCGGCAAGCTCGCAGGTAGATCTTGATAGGGCGCAGTCAGGGTCATGGCGGCTCTTCTTCCGTGCGGACTATAGCAGAGGGATTATGAAAAGAGGAGAGAAGACAGCTTGCGGCGGGTTTTGATGGTCAGCTCATCTGTGGGTCCGAGGGCTTCAAACAAAGTGACCAGCTTTTTGCGTGCCGCGTCCTCGTTCCAATCGCGCTCATGGGCGATCATGGTGAGCAGAATATCCGCGCCTTGCGCCATTTTACCGGCGCCGATCAAGCCGCTGGCATAGTCAAAATTAGCGCCCATATCGGTAGGATCTGTGGCGGCCTTTGCAAGGTCAGTTAGCGCGCCATCATCCGCGCTGTCCGTCGCCAGAGCGCGCGCCGCAATCAGGCTGGCAATCTCCGGGAGGGAATGTTTCTCCTCCGGAATGAGGTCGATCATTTGTTGGGCTTCGGTGTCATTGCCCGCGGCGATGTGGCATTTGGCCAGGCCTGCGAGGGCCCGTGCATGATCATCGCTACCCTCTTCGACGGTGCTCGCTAATTGGCCGAAAACTTGCGCCGCGGTGGTCATATCCCCGGCGCTCAGGGCGTCATCAGCGGCGGCGAGAATGGCCGGGATATCCATTTCAGCGTCGCCGCCAAGGCCGGCTTGCGCTGCCGCTGTGACCACCCGGTCCAAAAAGGCGTTGATCTCGCTTTCGGGCAGCGCCCCGGCGAAACCATCGACCGGTTGGCCTGCGATAAACGCCATCACGGTTGGGACGGATTGGATCCGGAGTTGCTGCGCCAGCATCTGGTTTTGGTCGATATCGACCTTGACCATCTGGACCTTGCCGCCAAGAGCGGTGATTGCTTTTTCCAGCATGGGACCGAGTGTTTTGCATGGCCCACACCAAGGCGCCCAAAAATCAACCACGACCGGGAGCGCTTTTGAGGCTTCGATCACATCAGCGGCAAAGGTCTCTATCGTGCTGTCTTTGATTAAAGCCGGGGCGGCGGTTTCGCCGATCATTTCACTCATGGGACTTCCTTCAATATTGAGACCCATAAATGGACACACAAGAGCGCAGATGCAAGGCGCAATATAAAGCCGTCACCCCGGCTGGAGCGCGAGCGGTGTCCCGCCCGGACGTCCCTCAAAATCCTTAACTGCTGTAGAAAAACTCTTCGCGGACGATTTTACCCTGAGTGTCGACCGTATACATGCCGACTTCCTGCATTTTCTGGCGGTCGCCGGTTTCTTTATTTGTGATATCCATATCGAACACCACACTGAACTTGTCATCACCATGCATGAAGGGGCCATTCGCGTTTTGGCTATGCACTTCATGGGCGCTATTCCACCAGTCATGCTTGCCTTGGATCGCTTGCACGCCTTGGATTTCGCGGTTTTCCATGCCGGGCATGGCAACGGCTTCAGCGGAGATGCAATTGTCTGCATAGAGCTGCTTTAGGCCTTGGGCTTCCTTGCCGGTATTACAGTTTTTGACTAGTTGTTGCGCGGTTTGACTCAAGTTTTCATTGAACATGGGGGACTCTCCTCGCTTTAGCGGCGCTTGGCCGGAGGTGGCATCACCGCTGCTCGCAAGCTAGGCCCGGGCATCCCCGCGTGTCAATTTACGATGCTGTGAGGGGCGCGCTAAGGTCGAGCAGGGTCGAGGTATGGCCGCAAGCTTGGGCAAATTTTAGCAGGCTTTCCGGGGAGATAGCGGTTGAGCCGGTGTTTTCCAGCGGGTGAAACCAGACCGGGTCATATCGAAGCAGGGCCGTGTCAAACACCACATGGTCGAGCCGGCGGCTGGTTTCATGGAGCAACGCAAAAGGCGTGACTGAGCCCGGGGTGACCCCGAGCACCTCGACCATCAGCTCTGGCTTGCCGAATGAGTAGCGCCCGCGCGCGCCCAAGGCTTTGCCCAGGCCGACCAAATCGACTTGGGTATCAGCATGGGCCACCGCCAGCGCCAGCCCGCCTTTTTTGTCTTTCAAAAACAGATTTTTCGAATGGCCGCCGGGCAGGCTGGTCTTGATCGAGGCGCTCTCCTCAACCGTAAACACCGCCGCATGGTCAACTGTGCGATGGTCAATATTGAGGGCGTCTAGTCTGGCAAATAAAACCGATCGATCAACCATGAAATTTGGTCCTCCCGTTCAAAAACCCTCTTGCGCTCCTCGCGCTAATGGGCTTTATACGCCATTCGCTCTGTTGCCCAATACCTCAATGCAGCAGAGGCCCGGTGAGCGGGCGTAGCTCAGGGGTAGAGCGAAACCTTGCCAAGGTTTAGGTCGTCAGTTCGAATCTGATCGCCCGCTCCATTTTTTTCCAAGTATTCACAAAAAGCGTTGGGTTTCGGCTAAAACTGCCCAGCGGCAACGTCCAAACGGCTCACGATTGTCACGCGAAACAAGATTGTATTTTTTCAGCTTCCGAACCACTGTTGTGTGGGAAATTACCCAGCCATTCAGCGAGGGTAAGTAACTTTCAAGCTGGGTTACTAGCAGGTAGAAGAAAAATAGATAGCCACACCGGCCAGAAGAGATACGTAAAATCGATGGATACGGAAAAGATTGAAACGCTTGAGGCGATTGAGCGCAAAGTTAAATGGCTTGCGACGTGGATGATCCACAATGCCAATCATATCCGTCTGAATGATGATGGGGTAAAGGTTGGCGGGCATCAGGCCAGTTGTGCGTCAATCTCAACGATCATGACGGCGCTTTATTTTCATGTTTTGGGGCCGCGAGACCGGGTCGCGGTAAAACCCCATGCGGGTCCTGTTTTACATGCGATAGAATATCTGTGTGGTAATCAACAAGTTGACAAGCTGAAGAATTTTCGCGGGTTTGAGGGCGCGCAATCCTATCCGTCTCGCACGAAAGATGGAGCCTTTGTCGATTTTTCGACGGGGTCGGTTGGTCTCGGCGCTGCAATGACGAATTTTTCTGCTTTGACCCAAAGCTATCTCCGGCATAAGGGCCTGTTACCGCAGGATGAAAAACCATCCTTGATGGTCGCCCTTGTTGGGGACGCAGAGTTGGATGAGGGAAATATTTATGAAGCCTTGATCGATACTTGGAAGCATGATGTTCGTAACCTGTGGTGGGTTATCGACTATAATCGCCAGAGCCTCGATAGCACGGTCAACGAAAAACTGTTTCGGATCATTGGGCGCTTCTTTCGCGCTGTTGGCTGGAATGTCATTACACTGAAATATGGCAAAACACTGTATGAGACCTTTCAACGGCCCGGTGGTAAAGCGCTTAAAAAATGGCTCAATGATTGTCCGAATGATATTTATTGTGCGCTTACTTATCAAGGCGGTAGTGAATGGCGCACCCAGATACTAGCCGATATGCAAGGCGATAATGCGCTAGCCGCATTGTTAGAAGAATATGATGATGACGCCTTACAGGTCTTAATGACTGATTTGGGCGGGCACTGTATGGAGGCGGTGTTGGATGCTTTTGCGCGCGTGCCCAACGACAAGCCGACGATGTTTTTAATGTACACAGTCAAAGGTCAAGGCCTGCCATTAGCGGGGCATAAGGACAATCATGCGGGGCTGATGTCAGAAAAACAGATGGCGACCTACAAGACAGGCTTGCAAGTTGAAGACGGCACTGAATGGGACAAAAAGGCCTTATCCGGAGATGACCAAACAGCCTTCGATCGGGTTGTTAACAACGCCCCCTTCCAAAACAATCGTGTCCGGTTTCATGATGCCGCTCGAATTGAGATACCTGAAAAACTGCCGCAAGATAATACCAACCGCACTAGCACCCAAGTCAGTTTTGGTCGTATCTTGAATGATATCGCAAAGCAGGGCGGTGCGCTTGCAGATCGCATTGTTACCACGTCACCTGATGTGACTGTATCGACCAATCTTGGCGGTTGGGTTAATCAGCGCGGGTTGTTTCACCGGAGCAGCCAAAAAGATGCGTTTAAGGATCGAAAAATTCCGTCAGCGCAAAAATGGATTAAAAGTCCGACCGGCCAACACATAGAATTGGGGATCGCTGAGAATAATTTATTTATCAATCTGGCTGCTCTCGGTTTGTCGCACAGCGTCTTTGGCGAGCGTTTATTTCCCATCGGTACATTGTATGATCCGTTTATCGCGCGCGGTCTCGATGCCCTAAACTATGCTTGCTATCAGGACGCGCGTTTTATGTTGGTGGCGACGCCATCTGGAATTACCCTCGCGCCCGAAGGCGGCGCGCATCAATCGATCAATACGCCTCTGATCGGAATGGGCCAGCCTGGCCTGCTGTCTTATGAGCCGGCTTTTGCTGGCGAACTGGCGGCCATCATGCGCTATGGCTTTGACTATATGCAGGATGTGGAAAAGGGTGGATCAATCTATTTGCGATTGTCGACCAGACCGCTTGACCAGCCATCATGCAGCTTGGGAGAAGAGGCGATTGATGGCATCATCAAAGGCGGGTACTGGGTTGTTCCCCCTCATGCAAAAACCAAAACGGTGATTGCTTATACCGGTGTGCTCGCTCAAGAAGCTGGTGAAGCTTGTGGCCAGCTTGATGACACTGCAGCATTGCTGGCAATTACATCGACAGACCGTCTGTATAATGAATGGCAAGATAAATGCCAGCGGGCTTTTATACATGAATTGTTGACCGCCCTCCCGGTCAGCGCAAAAATTGTCTCTGTTCTGGATGGGCACCCCGCCAGCCTTGCCTGGCTCGGTAGTGTTCATGGCCACAAGCAAATCCCGTTAGGCGTGAATAAATTTGGCCAAACGGGGAGCGTTCAAGGTCTTTATAAGGCCTACGGAATAGACACCAAAGCAATTGTTGAGGCTTGTCGGTAAAGCCGCGCGACACAATTTCTTGCACCGGCACACGGTCTATTAATCGGGTGGGGGGGGGTATAAAAAACTGGTGTCTTGGCGCATTGCTATTATGATTAATGACATGAAGTTGTACATCTCTATATTGATCGCTGTTTGTAGCATTTTGTTGCCCCGTGCCAGTTTTGCGATAACCGATGAAATCACCGTAACGGCAAGGCGCAATGCGCAGTCGCAAAAAGACTATCCAGGCAGCGTGGCTGTTTTAGATAGCGACCGTTTACAATTAGGGGCGGCTGTTCACCCGGCCGAATTGTTGAATGAGGTTGCAGGTGTCAATATCCACAGAAATAGTGGCCAAGAACACTTAACTGCCATTCGCTCTCCGGTTCTGACCGGCGGTGCGGGCGCAGGCTCGTTTCTTTATCTTGAAGACGGCGTTCCTTTGCGTGCTGCCGGATTTTCCAACATCAATGGTTTGTTCGAAGGGGCGCTGGAACTTGCTAGCGGTATTGAGGTAAGCAAGGGACCGGGTAGCGTGCTGTACGGATCAAACGCCGTGCACGGCCTTATTAATATATTGTCCCGTGAGCCATCAGAGGAGCAAGATGCGAACAGCGGCATTCTCGTGAGCAATGGCGGCTTCTCCCGCCTTAAAACCTCCTATAATGGCAGCGCCTTTTCCGGGCGGTATCATCTCGCCGCAAATTTTGCGCATGATAATGGATTTCGCGAAGCTTCCGGGTTTGATCAGCAAAAGCTACAAATGCGCCATGATTTGGCTATCGGGTCGTGGACTTCGAAAACGCTCGTTACGCTGCAAAACCTAAATCAGGAAACAGCCGGATTCATAAAAGGGGTTGAGGCGTATAAGGATACGGAATTAGCAAAAAGCAACCCAAACCCTGAAGCGTTCCGGGACGGCAAATCTGCACGGATTGCGCTGCATTTGAACAGGCAAGGTTCAAAAAATACGCAGCTCTATTTGATCCCTTATGCTCGGTGGACGGATTTGTCATTTCGTCGACATTTCGTTCCCGGCAAGGCGCTTGAGGACAGCGGCCACAAAAGTCTTGGCCTGTTAGCTTCTTATCAAGCGGCGACAAATTTTGGCAGCTATATAATTGGATTGGACAGTGAATACACAAACGGGTTTTTACTTGAATTCCAGCCCGGGCCCGGCGTTTTTTCGTTCATCCAGGGGGAGCATTTTGATTATGACGTCAAGGCGATTGTTCTGGCGCCTTATGCCCAAGTAAATATCAACCTTGGCGCTGATACACATCTTAGTCTTGGGGCCCGGGCGGATTACACACATTTTAAGTACCACAATAATATAGATACTGGGACATTCGGGCGGTTTATTCGCATTGCTGATCAGCAAGATGATTATTTCACGGTCTCCCCCAAGATTGGCATTACCCACACTGTAACGGACGATTTAACCATCTATGGCCGGTTGGCGCGGGGCGCACGGGCGCCGCAAATCACCGATGCTTACAGCCTGCAATTAGGCCAATTGGCGGGTGAGATAAAACCGGAAACACTTGATGCATTGGAATTTGGCCTGAAAGGTAACCTTGCCGCCTTGAATCTTGAGCTTGCTGTCTTTGCAATGCGTAAGGAAAATTTCTTTTTTCGCAATGCCGATGGCTTTAATGTCGTCGATGGCAAGACCCAGCATAAAGGCATAGAGCTTAGCTTTGACGTGCCGTTTTTCAAAGCCCATGAATTATCTGGCGGTTTCACACTGGCGGATCATCGCTATGCTTTTTCCGATAGCGTACCTTCTCCCTCCAGCTCGATCACAGATGGAAATCAGGTGGATACAGCGCCGCACACAATCGGCTTTATGCAGATGAAAGTCTCGCCAAGTGACACGCTGGATATGGCTTTGAAATGGCAACATGTCGGGGATTATTTTACTGATCCGGGAAATACAAAAAAATATGCCGGGCACAATATCTACACATTGCGTGGAAATTATTCGCTAACCAACACAATCAGCCTGTATGGCCGCGTCGACAATCTGTTTGACGCCGCCTATGCCGACCGTGCCGATTTTGCCTTTGGTGATAACCGCTATTTCCCCGGTCGGCCAAGGACATTGTTTCTGGGTATCCGGTATTCGGGCGCGGTTAAATAACCTATATTATCCAGCGCAGCAGGTCATTTTTCTTGGCCCTGTTCTATCTTGGCAAGCTTGGTTTGTTCTTCCGGGGATAGCGGTTTTATTTGCTCGGCCTGTATCGCCTTTGATCTTCGCATGAAAATAGCAAAGCCGATAAACCCTAAAAGTGTAAAAATGGCTGGCGCGAGCCACAACAATAGAGTGTTTGGTTGTAGGGGTGGCCTTAGCAGAATGAAATTGCCATACCGGGCGACAAGATAGTCACGCACTTGGCTGTCGCTATCCCCCGCTACAAGGCGTTCGCGGACTAAAAGACGCATGTCCCGAGCCAAGGGCGCATTGGAATCGTCAATCGACTGGTTTTTGCAGACAACACAGCGCAGCGTTTTGCTTAAGTTCCGAGCGCGCGCCTCCAATATCGGGTCAGCCAGAACTTCATCGGGTAGCGCCGCATAGGCGGTTTGGCTAAAAGCCCCGAACATCATAATAAAGATGAGAAACGCCCGGAATTGGGTCATCACGGCCCCTCCTGCTCAAGCTTGCGTAGGATTGGTTCAATAGTATCAATCCAGATATTGTCCGTAATCGGTCCGATTTGCTTATATCTGATCCGACCCTTGCGGTCGATAATATATGTTTCTGGCGCGCCGGTCAGCCCAAGGTCAATTGCCAGGGCGCTATTGATATCAGCGCCAACGCGGGTGTAAGGGTCGCCGTGACGTATCAGCCAAGCCGCACCCTTGGCCCGGTCATCTTTCCAGTCAACACCATAAATCGGCACCCGCCCCGCGCGAGAAGCACGCATCAATACCGGATGTTCAATCCGGCAACCTTCGCACCAAGAAGCGAAGACATTGATCATCGCTACTTCGCCAATGACATCAGCGCGTTTCAAACCGTCGGGTTCAGCCCGCACCGGTGGTAGATCAAACGCCGGTAGAGGCCGATCAATCATTGCTGAGGGGAGGTTTTGCGGATCGTGGCGCAGTCCGAGCGCAAGCAAAACACTAATCAGCGCCATCACAACCAAGGGGGCAAAGCTTGATATAATCCGCATAATGATCTACTCCGCTGCCACAGGGCTAGTTACTTTTATGGGACTGCGACCCTGTTTGACCCGCGCGCCGAGCCGGAAGCGTCGATCACTCAGCGAAACAAAGCCGCCAAACGCCATGCCCAACGCGCCCAGCCATATCATTGATGCTAACGGATGATAATAACTGCGCACGACCCAGCCCTGCCCGGAGGCATCGCCCAAGACAACATAGATGTTCAATAGGGGATGCGTGCGAATACCTGCTTCACTGGTCATTTGTTGGCGCACCGGATAAAATCGCCGTTCGGGGTATAATGTGGTGACGGCTTGGTTTTGCTTGGTCACCTCTAGGGTCCCGCGTTCGATTTCATAGTTTGGCCCGCGCAATCGCTCAACTTTTGTCAGGGTGATTTCATAACCATTGATCGCCGCAGATTGTCCGGGGGCCAACACGCTGATATCTTCTTTAGCCCAAGAACTCATCGACACAATACCGGCAACACAAATGCCCATAGCACCATGAGCGATGAGTAATCCGTATGCGGCCCGCGGCAATGCCCGCGCCAAAGCAAGGCTGTTGCGCAAGGGCACAGCGCCAAGGCGAATTTTAGTGATGTAGGCCAGCCCGGCGCCAAGTACGAGCCATAGCGCCAAGCCAAGGCCTATCGCTGACAGGATTTGGCGAAACAAGACCGCGGCAAGGATGACGCCAAGGAGGGATGCTAAACCGATATAAGTGACTTTTGACAAGGCCGCTCTGGCTTGGTCTTTTCGCCATTTTAGCAGCGGGCCGATGGACATGGCCAATAACATCGGGACCATGATCGGCGCGAAGGTGCGATTAAAAAACGGCGGCCCGACGGAGATTTTGTCGTCGCCAAAAACCTCAACTAATAAGGGATAGAACGTGCCCAGAAAAACCGTTGCGGCAGCACTGATCAGAAATATATTATTCAACACCAGCGCGCCTTCGCGGCTGACCAATGCAAAGGTTGGCCCGGAGGTTAAGGAGCGGGCGCGAATGGCGTAAAGCGTAAACGCGCCAAGCGACGCGACAATTAGAATGGCCAAGATAAACACTCCCCGGGCCGGGTCGAGAGCAAAGGCGTGGACGCTGGTGAGGACACCGGAGCGGACTAAAAAAGTACCGATGAGGCTCAAAACAAAGGCGATAATGCCCAACAGGATTGTCCAATTGACCATGGTCTGGCGACGCTCGACGACGAGGGCAGAATGTAACAAAGCGGTGCCGACAAGCCATGGCATGAAGGAGGCATTTTCGACCGGGTCCCAATACCACCAACCGCCCCAGCCCAGCTCATAATAGGCCCACCAACTGCCCAGCGCGATGCCAATGGTGAGAAAACACCACGCCGCCAACACCCAAGGCCGGACCCATCTTGCCCATGCCGCATCAACCTGTCCCTCGATTAGGGCGGCGACGGAAAATGAAAATGCCATCGAGAAACCGACATAGCCTAAATATAAAAACGGTGGGTGGAAAGCGAGACCGGGGTCTTGCAAGAGCGGGTTTAGTTCTGCGCCCTCCAGCGGGGCCGGGGACAGCCGCGCAAACGGATTTGAGGTGAAAATAAGAAAGCCAAGAAAAGCCGTGCCAATCATTCCTTGTACGGATAAAACTCGCGCTTTCAGGCTGAGAGGCAAGTCTTTGCCAAATGCCGCCACGCACCAGCCAAACAGCGCCAGGATCAACACCCATAATAGCATCGAGCCTTCATGATGGCCCCAGGCGGCGGCGAATTTATATAAATTTGGCTGGGAAGTAT
>JAZGEB010000263.1:0-2324 GCA_036478515.1 Parvularculaceae bacterium
ATCCGCCGGCTGGGGTCGAAGGAGAGCAAGGTCATCTCTCTGGCAGAGGCAATTGCATTGTTACGCGAAGAAGCCTTGCCGCCCGACCTTCGCTCATAAAGGGGCCTGCTCGTGATCGGCGCTAAACAAGACAAGCGGGCCACTTGGGTGATGATGGTGCAAATGGCCCTATTGGCGCTGTTGCCTTTGCTCGTGGTTCTGTCGCATCGCAATATTGTTGGCTTGATGTTTTTGCTCGGGATTGCAGCGCTGTTTCAGCCTGGCCGGACTGGTCTTCGCGCGTGGCTTGGGGCTCCCTTCCGGCGCGCCACCTTGCATCCCTTTTTGACATTTGCCGGACTGTTCAGCCTTTATGCGGCTGTCGCCACTTTTTGGGCGCCGCAAGGCTTTGATCTTGAGGTGTTTGTCCGCCAGCCGATATTTTATGGCATCATTGTTTGCCTGCTCGGCGAAGCGGTGGTGATGGCCCCCAAGCAAGCGCGGGTTTTGGCCCAGTTTTTCGCATGGATGGTGATTATCTCGATGTTGGGGTTGGGCTTCGAGGCGCTGACCGGCGGGTGGCTGCGCGATGTGACACCGCCGCTGGCCGATCCCGCCCGCGATAATATTGCCACGGCGCGCGGCACGACGATTGCGATCATCGTTTTTTTCCCCGCTGCGCTGATCTTGGCTTCGTCCTGCGCGCGGTTCCCTTTGGCCTTTCGGGTCGCGGTCTTGGCCCTCGCCTTTGCCGGGTTGACGTTAGCCGCAACGACTTTTGATAGCAGTACCAATGCGGCGGCTCTTGGGCTCGGTTTAGTCATGGCGATGGTCGGATATTTCTGGCCCAAGCCCGTGCTCGGGGTTGTTGCGGCCTGTTTCGTGATTGCGCTCGTAACGGCACCGCTGATGGCTTGGTCCCTACCGCCGGTGGCCGATTTGGCTGAAATTCAGTCAGTGCCAGCGTCCTGGGTTCAACGATTGATTATCTGGCAGCATACATCGGCCGAGATTTTTGCCTCGCCCGGACAATTCCTGTTTGGTGGCGGCGGTGATTATGGCCGGGCGCTGACCAGCCAAAGCGGCACCATCATGATCAAGCAATTATCGGTGCCGCTGGATCTGTTTCCGACCCATCCGCATAATATTTTCTTACATATCTGGCTTGAATTTGGCGCTATCGGCGCTGTTTTGGCGGCTGCGAGTTTCGGGTTTTTGGGGCGGGCGCTGGTAAAAATGCACCTATCGCGGGAACTGGTCGCTGCTGCCACAGGCCTTGCTGTTGCCACTTTTATCATGGCTTATGTCGATGCTAGTTTATGGACATTTTGGCGACTGGTTGCCCCGGTCTTAGCCGTTTATGGATTAGTGCTCTATCATCGGTCAATTTCATAAAAAATTTACCCTGTTGGTGGATTCTATGATTGTATAAATCATTCATATCGTTCAGGTTTGAACGGGGTCTTCGGTGAGGTGGTAGTTGTGAGCCAGACAGTATTGGCAAATTCGGCAGAGGCCTTTACGGCAGAATCTGCGTCAGTTTCTCCCGCCACCCCCCCCGCCAGTGCACCAGCCCAGCCCAGCGTCAGTGTTGTCACCGTCTCGTATTGGACCGGGCCATTGCTGGCGCGATCGGTTTTGTCAGCCTTGCGCCAACCCGAAGTGTTTGAGGTCATCATCGTCGATAATGGCAATTGGAGCCATGAGATCGACCGCCTGACCTCTCTTGCGGGAGATGAAGTGGCGAAGCTACGGATCATTACCGGGCATGGTAATATTGGTTATGCCGCAGGCTGTAATAAAGGCGCACGGGTCGCCAAGGGCGCGCATTTGTTCATGCTCAACCCGGATGCCATCTTGCCCGACCATGCGGTCCGCGACTTGTTGCAAGAAGCAGAAGCGCTGGAGGGTGATTGGGTTCTTGGCGGTAAACTCGTCAATCCCGATGGCACCGAGCAGGCCGGATCGCGCCGTCGTCCCTTAACCCCATGGTCCGCCTTTGTGGAAATGACCAAACTTTATCGTGTGGCCCCGCGCCATCCTTATTTCAGGCGCTTCAATGCCCATCAGGAACCATGCCCTGATGACTTAACTGAAATGCCGGTCATCTCTGGGGCTTGCATGTTGATGCCGACCGAGAGTTATCGCAAAGTTCGCGGTATGGATGAGAGTTATTTTCTCCATGTCGAGGATGTCGATTTTTGTCTGCGGATGCGCAAGATGGGCGGCACTGTCTATTTTGCCCCGAACACCGACATCCTACATTTTAAAAGTTCTAGCCGGACCAACCGGGTTCGCGTCGAAGCGCGCAAAGCCCGCTCAATGGTGCATTATTTTTGGTCGCA
>JAZGEB010000264.1:0-2370 GCA_036478515.1 Parvularculaceae bacterium
CGAGGCGGTGGATGAAGGTAAAATCGGCAAAATTTTGATTGCCGACGGCACCGAAGGGGTCAAGGTCAATGAGCCGATCGCGGTGTTGCTCGAAGATGGTGAAAGCGCTGGTGATATCGGTGATCTATCAGCGGCACCAGCACCAACGACCCAGCAAGCTTCGAAACCGAATGGCACGGCACCAACCCCAACCCCAACCCCAACACAAGAGGTGGCTTCTGGTGGCGGTGATTATGGCGGGTTACGAACAGTCCGGGACGGCCGCGTTCATGCCTCACCTTTAGCTAAACGCATGGCCAGTTCAGCCGGGATTGATTTGGCGCATCTCAATGGAACTGGCCCCCATGGCCGGGTGGTTAAGCGCGACATCGAAGCGGCGATGGAAACCGGCGCGGGTACATCTGGCGTAAGGGGGGGCACAGCGCTAGCCGCGTTTACAGCCCCGGCGGCGGGGATTGATGAGCGGCTCTATCCAGCAGATAGTTATGAAGCGATTAAGAATGATGGCATGCGCAAGACCATCGCCAAACGGTTGTCGCAAAGTTTCAACGCCGAGGTGCCGCATTTCCCGTTAATGGTCGATTGCGAGCTTGATGCGTTGTTAGCGGCTCGAGCCCGGATCAATGAATTGTCACCGGCCAAAGGCGAAGACGGGTTTTTTAAAATCTCCGTCAATGATTTTGTCATCAAAGCCTCCGCCATGGCATTGATGAAAGTCCCTGCGGCCAATGCAACTTATACGGACGAAGCCATTTTGCGTCACAAACACGCTGATATTGGTATCGCGGTGTCGATTGATGGCGGGCTGATCACGCCGATTGTGTGGCAGGCGGAAACCAAAGGATTGCAGCAAATTTCGGCGGAAATAAAAGATATGGCGGGGCGGGCCAAATCGAAAAAACTCAAACCAGAAGAATATATGGGCGGCACCTTCTCGGTATCCAATCTGGGCATGTTCGGGATCAAATCATTCGCCTCAATCGTCAATCAGCCCCATGGCGCGATCCTGTCGGTCGGGGCAGGTGAGCAGCGGCCGGTGGTCAAACAGGGCCAATTGGCGGTGGCGATGGTGATGAGTGTGACCTTGACCTGCGACCACCGGGTGGTGGATGGCACTGTTGGGGCCGAGTTCATTGGCGCGTTCAAGAAATTCATTGAAGAGCCCGCAAGCATGTTGCTGTAGGGGAGAATCGCAGGTAAGACGGACTCCCATGGCGCGATATATTTTCATCACTGGCGGCGTGGTTTCCTCTCTCGGAAAAGGCGTAGCATCAGCGGCTCTTGGAGCCATCCTGCAAGCCCGTGGCTATAAAGTCCGATTGCGCAAACTCGACCCTTATCTCAATGTCGATCCGGGCACGATGTCGCCTTATCAGCATGGCGAAGTTTTTGTCACCGATGATGGCACCGAGGCCGACCTCGATCTTGGCCATTATGAACGCTTCACCGGCGTCTCTGCGACCAAGGACGACAATATTACGACCGGGCAGGTCTATTCTCACATCATCGAAAAAGAGCGTCGCGGCGACTATTTAGGCGCGACTGTTCAGGTTATTCCCCATGTCACAAATGAGATCAAAGATTTCGTTGTCTCAGATGCCGGCGAGGCTGATTTCGTCTTGTGTGAAATTGGCGGCACGGTTGGCGACATTGAGGCGCTGCCGTTTTTTGAAGCGATCCGCCAATTGGGCAATGAATTGCCGCGTGGCGATGTGGTCTATGTCCATCTAACGCTAATGCCTTATATTCCGTCTGCGGGGGAAATGAAGACCAAGCCAACCCAGCACTCGGTCAAAGAATTGCGCTCGATCGGGATCCAACCCGATGTCTTGTTGGTCCGCTGTGACCGCCCGATCCCAGCGTCAGAAAAACGCAAAATTGCATTGTTTTGTAATGTTCGTGAAACCGCCGTGGTCCAAGCGATGGATGTGCGGACGATTTATGAAGCACCACTGGCCTATCATGGTGAGGGGCTCGATCAGGAAGTCCTTGATGCGTTTGGCATTACCGATGCGAAGGAGCCGGATTTAAAACCGTGGCGCGATATTCTGCGCCGTATCACCGCCCCTGATGGCGAGATCACCATCGCCATTGTTGGTAAATATACAGTGCTTAAAGACGCCTATAAATCGCTGATCGAAGCATTGGCCCATGGCGGTATCGCCAATAATGTTAAAGTCACGCTTGAGTGGATTGATAGTGCTGTGTTTGAACAAGAGGAAGAGGCGTTGCGGCGTCTTGCCCATGTTCATGGTATTCTCGTGCCTGGCGGGTTTGGCGAGCGCGGCGCCGAGGGCAAAATCACCGCGGCGAAATTTGCCCGTGAAAAAGAAATTCCCTATTTTGGGATTTGCTATGGCATGCAGATGG
>JAZGEB010000265.1:0-4060 GCA_036478515.1 Parvularculaceae bacterium
CGATGGCGACATGCAACCCAACCGAGATTTTCATCCAGCGGTGTAGTCCAGCGCGGTGCATCCACACGGTCAAGAGCATGACCCCGGCTGGATAAGCAGTCATCGCCCAATTGGCATTGGCCCTGGATAAAAAGGCCTGCAAGCAGATGATCCCTAAGGGGGGCAGGGTAAATGACAAGAGCAATAAATCGCGCCCGCGCGCCTCTCCGGCACCGTCAAGGCGGTTGGGCAATCGAATAATACCCCAGATCAGCAGGGCGAATAAAATCGGCCCGACAACGCCCAATTGGGAGATTAAATATTCCACCAATTCATCCAAATTGAATAACTCACCTTTCAAATTGGCATTGGCTTGGGTGTGATTGAGGGTCTGAAACTCATTCGCCGCATTCCAGAGGATGTTTGGTGTAAAGACGATCAAAGCGACTACGGCCATGATCGTCAAAGGTAACGCCTTCATCGCCCGGCGGGCATAGTCAGATAAAGCAAAGGATAGCGCGATGGCCAGCGGGAAATAGATCATCGCATATTTGGACAACATGCCAAGACCAATCATGGCGCCGGTAAACACCGCCCAGCGATAGGGGTGGTCTTGCGTTTGCACCAGACTGACAAAGCCAAAGAGCGCCGCGGCCCAGAAAAACAACAGCGGTACATCGGTCGAGATAATCCCGGCAGAGAGCAAAATCACCGGCAAAGTCGACCACAAAACAGCCGCCCATAGGGCAATTGTGCTGTCATAGAGTTTGCGTGCGGTTAAAAAAATCATGATCGTGGTCAAAGCTGAAACCAGCGGCGAGCCGAGCCGCACCGCCCATTCTGCATGACCAAACAGGCTCGTGGTCGCCCCGATGAGCCAGGCGATCATTGGCGGTTTTGAAAAATAGCCAAAATCCGGCGTCAGGCTCCACCACCAATATTGTCCTTCATCGGGGCCAATGTTCAAATCGCTGATCAGGAGCAGGAAAATTCTAATCATCGTCAGCGCGCTGATGAAAATCAACAGCTTACGAAAATGCGGATCTCTTGCGGTGTGCTTTTGGTGGGCGATTTCTGGCTGGTCTGGCAAAGCTCTACCTTAGTTGGTTGTTTTTCTGGCGATCGCTCTATTGCAGTGCAGATCGATATATCGTCAGGGTCACTTCCTTGCCATTGGAGTAATTGTAACCAGCTAAAGTGGCAAGCTTTTCTATCGGCGTATCGAGGAGGAAGGTTTTGAAATCTTCATCAAATCGAGCCTCGACCACCGCCACCCGTCCCGGTTTTTGTGACAGGTAATTTGCTGCCATGTCTGGGGTTAAAATTCGGGTATCAGTGTCGAGCAGGAAGACCAGAGATGGCTCATGATAGCCGAGTAGCGCGACCGGTTGACACCCATCGAGCCGGGGATGAATGTCGAGCACATCCAACACTTGCGACACCCGCGGCGACAGTCGAAAATCCTGCAAATGCGGCAAGGTGCCTTCAAGCGCGAAGACTGTGAATAGCGCCCCAAGGGAGATACTGCCCAATGCAGCCAGACGGACATTATGGCGCCAGAATAACCAAATCACACCAGCCGCGCCGCCTAAAATGACCAACCCATAGAGATAGGACAAAAACAGCGGCGCGGCGCTTTGGTATTCAGTTGGCAACACCACTAAAGCGCCAGCAAGAACCAACGCCCCGAGACCATAAAAGGCTGTGCCGATAAATTTTGAAATGCCATAACGTTTGGGATTTTCTTTTTCCTCAAAGGGCTGCAACGCAAAAGCGCAGAGCAGTCCGATGGCTGGATAAAGCGGCAATACATAATGCGGCAATTTGGTTGAGGTCAGCTCAAACACCAGCCAAGACGGCAAGGCCCAGGCAAGACAAAAAGCGACCGCCCAATTGCGCCACCGCTCCAGCGTGATCCTTGCGGCGAGGGGAATGAAAAGGGTTGCTGACCAGAACAACAGCCACATAAAGCCAAAATGATAGCCGATCGGTCCGCCATGACGCTCTTGGCTTTGCGAGACTTTGCCGAGCATATCGGTGCCGACCGCTTCGCTATAAAACCGGCCCTCGGTCGCGACCCCAATCGCGATTGCCCATGGCAACACCATTACCGCGAGAATACCAAGCCCGAGCAGCGGCTTTACGTCTTTCAGCCAGCTCAGGGCCGAGATCGCCGAAATCCTTGTGCCGCCGGTTTCAGCACTGCCGCGAATAAACGCCCAGAGGCACAGCGCCATCAATGTCAAAAACGCAATCATCGGTGTAATTGGACCCTTGATCAGGATCCCGATCCCCACCGCGATCCAGAACATAATCGGCAGCCAACGCTTCTCGCGTTCACTCGCCAGACCCGCCCCGTCAGCCACATGGGAAAACCAGAATAGTCGCGACAAGGCACCTTGCGCCGCGCAGACCGTTGCGAGTAGCACTGCATCGGTTTTGGCGATGGTCGCCTCGCCACCAAAACTTGCTGATGTAACTAAAAACATCGTCCCCAGAAACGCGACGTCACGGCCAAATAATCGGCACCCAGCCCAATAGGTAAACAGCGCCGCCATGAGTGCGCCGAGCATGGATGGCAACCGGTAGGCCCACACCTCGCGGGCTTCGGGATCTGAGAACATCGACACACTTGCCGCTTGGAGCCAGTGGATCCCGGCGGGCTTTTTATTGCGTTCGCGGTCCTGGAACGAGATGTTGATATAGTCGCCGGTTTCCAGCATTTGTGTTGTGGCCTGAATGAACCGACTTTCGTCGCGGTCCAGCGGCGGCACTGAGAACGTGCCCGCAAGGCCCATTAACAGCGCAAAGAGCGTGATCAACACGATATGCGTTCGCGACATCCGGGCAGAGCTAGCTCCGGGCACCCGGCGTGACTCAACCCCGTCTGGCATTTTTGGTTCGGCATTCGCCATCGTGTCAATTGTCGTGTCGGTTGTTGTGTCAGTCATCTTGCCGGCCCACTAAGTTCCGATAAAGCCTATAGAAACAAGCGGCCCGTGTCTTGGAGAAAATACCCCCGTGACCTCGCGCCCCGCGTGAGTTATGAGCACCATTCATGCCACGCTACGTCAAGAGACCAGAAAAATGGCCGAAATTGAAGCTTCCCTCTATAATTGGTCATCGCCAACTGACAAGGATCAGACCGGGCCATCCCTATCGGTTGTTGTGCCGATGTATAATGAGGCGGAAAATGCGCCGATACTGGTCCGGGAAATCGCTGATGCCTTGCAAGGATATAGCTTCGAAATTGTGGTTGTGGATGATCGCTCGAGCGATAAGACCAGAGAGATCCTCGGTGATTTGCGCGTCCAAGTGCCGCAATTACGGGTCATTTGCCATAGCGCCAATGCCGGCCAGAGCCGCTCTGTGCGCACCGGTATTATCGCCGCTAGAGCCCCGATAATCTCAACTCTGGATGGGGATGGGCAAAATAACCCAGCCGATATACCAGCTCTTTTTGGCCATTTAACCAGGCCCGGCGCTCCTGATAATTTGGTCATGGTCGCTGGCGAACGACAGAAACGCCAGGACAGTAAAGCCAAGCTCTATGCTTCCAGCTTCGCTAATAAAGTCCGCCAACGCCTCCTCGATGATGGGGCCAAAGATAGCGGCTGCGGCCTTAAAGTGTTCTACCGCGAGGCCTTTCTCCGGCTGCCTTATTTCGATCATGTGCACCGTTATCTCCCCGCCTTGATCCGCCGGGATGGCCTGAAAGTGGAGTTTTGCCCGATCAGCCACCGGCCACGGCTCCATGGGGTGTCAAAATATAACAATTTGCAACGGGGTTTCGTGGCGATCCGCGACCTGATGGGGGTGTTATGGTTGAAAGCGCGCTCGCGCCACCCGGGCAAGATATCGGAACTGTAACCGGGTCGAACCGCTAAAAGCTCGGCAGAATCTGTGTCATTTGCGCCCTAGGCGGCCTTGAAAAATTGAGCTATGGTTAAGGTAATAAGGCAAATCACAGGGGAATAGCCGTGTTTACAATGTTTCCGCTTTTAGCGCTGAGTTTGATTTTTTATACCGTCCTGCATTTTGTCATGGGCGGCTGGCACGATAATTTGCTTGTCGACGTGCC
>JAZGEB010000266.1:0-16735 GCA_036478515.1 Parvularculaceae bacterium
GTATGGTCAAGCCATCAGACGCTGAATAATCAAACTTTTGAATCGACCCCATCGGCATTTTAGCCAATTGTGGATAAGATTGCCCGACTAAAGTCGTCGCCATATCATTCAGGTCAAAGAGCAGGTAAGTCACCGGGTGGCCCGGTTTGGAGACTTCCAGCACGAACCGTTTCTTGTCTTGCGACCCTGACGTGATCAACACATCCTCACCGGCAAACGCATCTTTAACAGCCTTTTGCAGGCTTTTTTGGACGCCGCCGAAGAAATGCTGTTTTACACGATCATCAAGGTAAGAATAGCCGATGACCTGATCGCTATAGGGATCAATAATTTCGCTTTCCACGTCATAGTCAGGCAGCGAAAACAGGTCTCTGGTCTTGCCGTCGACCGTCGAAATTGTTTGGACAACCACGAAGCCTGCCGAATTGCGCGACCGGATAATCATTTGATCACCCTTCATGCCATCGACAACAAATTCCGACCCCTCACCATCAAGCTCCTCAAAACGGGCAAATTCCTTGAACTTGGCCTTATTGGTTTCACGATAGTAAAAAATTCGCTCATCTTGCTTATCAGCATAATCGGAGCGCACTTGCACATTACCGTTTGAACCAGCGACGTAATACGCGGTGGTTATGCCTGTTGAGATGCGTGTGTTATTGCCTTGCGAGCGACCTGCCGTGCCTGAGGTCAGCACCTTGACGCCGCCATTGCGTAAATGCGCCTTATAAACAATATGACCAAAATTCACGAGCACATAATCTGGATCATTCGGCAGGGTCGAGATCACCCGCCCCGAACTAAGATATCCATCAAATCCACCTTTAGACATCAGCCGGCTGTTTTCTTTGCCGTCCCGAGAAATCGAAAGCATCCGGTGCAATTCGTATACTTGGTCGGTTTTGTCCCAAATCGGATTTTCGGCAAAAGAAATTTCGACAATCACCCGCTCATTACTGCCCCAAGAAAGCCCACGCACTTTCCCATTGCCGAGCTTCACAAACGCATTTTTGCCATTGCCACTAAGGTCGTAAATCGCCAGGATCGTATCCGCGCCCTGTCGCTTAGTCGCCGCAACGGCCAACCCGTCCGGGGCCAGAACAACATCGCTCAACTCCGGCAAAGCGCCAAACACGCGCGCTTGATCAGCCGCCATCACTGGCGAAAAAAGACACAAGACCACGACAGCACAAAGTGCCTGAATATGAGTGGAAATCATGTTTTTTGCCCCTAGCAACTCTACTTTTTTTGATCCTATGACCGTATCACCCAAAAAATCAAGCTCTCCAAGATATGAGACTTTGATTATTTATGCTAGCGATGACGAACCATCCCTCTCATACCCCCCAAAGCGCCCATGAACAATTTCCAATCCCCCAGACCCAATCTTGATGCGGAACGCCGCAAATTTGCGCACAAAGGTCGCGGCCAGTTGCCGGATTTTTTGACCCCAACCGCGACCGCCTCGCTGGCCAAAGCACTTGCCGCCATCGAGTGGCGACTGGTCTTCAACCTTGGCGAGCGTCACGTTGATTTATCTGGTACGGATCAAACCACTCTCGGCCCGGAAAAGCTCGGCGTGATTGTCGCCGAGGCAACCGCGCGGGCACAATCCAGTTTCCAATATCTCTATGAGAATTATCCAATCGCTGATTTAGCTGCCGCCGGGCATTTGAAAATTCCGGGCTTGCGCACCATATTCGCTCAGCTAAATAGTCCAGAAACTTGCGCCCTGATTGAACAGGTCACCGGCGAGAAGGTTGATTTTTGTGATATGCAGGCAACCAAATATAGCGGTGGCCATTTTCTCACTCCCCATGATGATGCGGTCGCTGAGAAAAATCGCAAAATTGCATACGTCCTCAGCCTCAGCCCCAACTGGCAGCAATCCTGGGGCGGAAATTTGCAGTTTTTGTCAGATAGCGGAGAGCTTGAAGAGGAATTTGTGCCCCGCTTCAACACAATCAGCCTGTTTAAAATCCCGGTGCCGCATCAGGTCTCCCCTGTGTCACTCCTCACCCCACGCCCGCGTTATTCTCTAACCGGCTGGTTCAGAACCAAAGACTAGGCGGATGGCGGGATTAATCCCGCCCTACATCACCACTCTATTCACTCCCCCTCGCCTTCCAATCGAACAATGCTACTCTGCTGATCGCAAAATTGAGGTACCTAGCTTGAGACAAATCGAATGTTCATTTCCCGCGGCTCGGCTGGCTAATATTAACGCCGCCCTAGCCGATGCAGATTGCGGCCAGATTGATATCCTTGAAGCCCATGGCGAGCGCTGCTTGATGCGGGCAACATTAGAGACAGACCTCAGCCAAAATCTGATCGATAAACTGCAAAGCGCCCTTACCGGCTCAAATGAATGGCAGATCGCGGTGTTGCCGGTTGAAGCCAGGCTGCCGATGGCAGAAAAGCCCAAGGTTGAGCCCGAGAAGGGGCCCAGCGCGGAAGAAAAAAAACAAGCAAAAAAAACAGCCCTGCGCGAGGAAATTTATCAGGATGTCTCCCAAGGCGCGACCCTCAACCAAGACTTCATCGTACTGACTATTTTGTCGGCGATCGTTGCCGCTGTCGGCATGGGCACGAATAGTGTCGCTGTGGTCATTGGCGCAATGGTGATCGCGCCGTTGCTCGGGCCGATACTGGCCTTTGCCTTTAGCGCTGCGCTGGGCGACCCCCAACTGATGTTTAAAGCCAGCAAGACCGCCGTGATTGGGATGGGCGTTGGTTTTTTGACCGCGTTGGTACTCGGCCAAGTGATGAACCTCGACCTTGGCGCCGGCGAAATGATGGCGCGTACTATTTTGGGGCCGGATGTTGTAATATTGGCGCTCGCCTCTGGCGCGGCGGCGGCGTTGTCGCTGGCCGCTGGTTCATCAAGTGCGCTGGTCGGGGTGATGGTTGCGGTCGCATTGCTGCCGCCATCAGCTGCGACCGCCCTGTTCTTTGGCGGCGGCGAATATGCCCTCGCCGCCAGAGCCGCGACCCTCCTCACGCTCAATGTTATCAGCGTCAATATTGGCGCGATGATGGTGTTCGCCTTGAAAGGTATTCGCCCGCGCACATGGCTGGCGCAAAAATCAGCCAAACGGTCGCAAATGATCAACATTACAGTGTGGAGTACCCTCCTCATTGGGGTCGTGATGTTGTTGTTCAACCTCAATGTGTTTTAGCGTAAGATTTGCTCTGCTCTTGAAAAATGCCACCAAAACCCCCACATTAAGTCGATAGGACTTAACTTTAGAGGGGTATTTACAATCATGCGTATTGGACCAATTTCATCACTTTTTTCTCTTGCGATCATCATCGCGCTCGTCGCCGCGGCGATGTTTGTCTATCCGCAATGGAATGTCTGGCGAGCAGAACTGGCGGGTAAAGCGATGCTGGCAGAAGCGGAAAACTCGCGTAAAGTCAAAATCGAAGAAGCAAAAGCACTGGAAGAATCAGCCAATTATCTTGCTCGGGCCGAAGTTGCCAGAGCCAAAGGCGTGGCCGAAGCCAATGCGATTATCGCGGATGGGCTCGGCGGCTCTGATGGCTATTTGCGCTATTTATGGATTCAAAAACTCGGCGATAACAGCCAGGACGTGATCTATATTCCAACCGAAGCAGGCATGCCTATTTTGGAAGCCGGCCGGTTCGCTAATCCGCAGTAATTTGTGGATCTGATCCCGGGTCGCGCGTTGCTTGCCCGGGATGACAACCATATCTTATCAAGATCCAGGCAGCGGTTCACCCGCTGCTTGTTTTTTCTTGAGCAATCTCAAATAACCATGCAACGCTTCCGCATCATAGCCATGCATCATCAGTCTAAACCCCGCCTGATAAGTCGAGAGCGGCACCATCGGATGATGATTATTGATCATGCTCATATGAAAATTCGAACCCAAAATTTGCGCGAGATAAATGCCGATGGTTTCATCCAGTTGCAATGAGTTAGACGCACGAACGAAATCTGAACGCGATAACAACAAGCAATAAATCGGCGTATAAAATTCAATCGCGGTTTGCACATCTGCAAAATTATGCCAGCTTTTCGGGAAGGCCTCAAACTCGAAAACTTCACCACTGATCGCATCAAAATTGACAGTTTTGGGCGCAACCAACGCCCGCCCCTGCTCGCGCAATCCGGCATTGAGCTCAATCAGGAAATTATAGACATTAAGATCATGCTGAATGAAGGTGTTATCCTTCAAATCAGCCAATTTCACCGGCCGCAGCGGCATCGTTTCGACCGGCACATCGGGAACATTGTCTTTGATGAAATTCAAAATCTCCGTACCGATATTAAAATGGCGCATGATCAGCAAATTTGCTTCTGGCGTGGCGAAGGTTTTGAGGCCCCAATGGATCAGATTGTGCAGTAGTTTTGGCGCATTTGGAAACCGCGAAAACGGGATCCGATAGAGCTGTACGCATAAGAAAAACAAAAACACAAAAGGCCGCGCCACGGGAAGAAAAATCCGCCGGGTCAAAGAGCGATTGCCGATCAACAGCGCCTCTTTCGCACCATCATCAATCGGCAAGCTTTGATCCAGAAACAGCGCCAGCCACGGGTCTGGATCTTTTACGTCATAATCTGCAATGTCAAAAATTGGTTTAGCCATAAGTGATTTCTTCTAATTGCAACGCATAAAGACGCCCGACAATGCGCGCGGTTTTAATAATATTTGCCGATATGTCTTGGCTGAAGACAACGCTTTTCAACCAAATTTCGAAATCCGCCAGATGATCATCATCATGTTCGCCATGATATAAAAGAAAACTAATCTTTTCATCATCAAGAGCAAGTTGCTCTTGGATCATCAATCCCCACTCACGCGCTTTACGCGACCCAAGCCCTTCAATCATGAACATCGCGCCGAGCAAATCAAACGGGTTTGGTTGCGAGGCCCGGTGAAACATGAAGGCCGAAAGCGCTTCGGAGCCAATATTTTTAGTCCCAGCCTGGATATCTTCCAACGAACCGCCCGTCGCAACGTAATTTCCTTCGAGCATTTGGAAGTCACGATGCTCGGTTACTGCGTGGCGCATAAAAGTTGAGCGCAACTCAATATGATCGGCACTGATTTGACTGGCAGCGCGCGCAATCCAACATCCACCATCAACAACTTGCTGGCGGATATTTTTCAAATAAGCCTGATAATCTTCCAACCGGATGGTGCCGCGATTGATTTTCTCAATCAAGGGCACGCGCTCCAGCTGGGCTTCAAAGTCAGTCCATACGACCGCAAGCCCGCGCAGGGTTTCTTGCACTAAAGCGTCATTATTTTCTTGGCTTTCGTCAAACATCTCTTGCTCCTACTACCGTCAACATCATAAAGCCAACCATGGCCCGGCCGCTCTCCGGCACGATACACAAAATCTGCTCGCCCGGCTTGGCTTGGCCTTTGGCGATAAACTCCTCCAGCATCACAAACAAAGCCGCAGACCCGGTATTGCCCTTAGTCGCCAGATTAGAAAACCAATTTTCTTCGTCAATCATCCCGCCGGTTGCATGCAGGATTTTAATAATCTCTTCGCGCAAAGAATGGGCAGAATAATGACACAATAGATGGTCAATTTTTGCAGGCACCACGACCCCGCGATCAATCAGTTTCAAATATTCACCAACCCAGGCCCGGATAATTCGTTTTAGCAAGACCATATCTTGTAACAACATCACCGCGCCATCTTCGACAGCGCGCAGTGGCCCCCCGCCATATTGGCTCCAAGGTTGTTTGATCTCATAGCGATCATCGGTGCCGACACCAGCATACATGCACGTATCAAATTGATGCGCGAGCGACACCATCTCGATCCACTCGACCTTAAACGACACCGCCTTTGGGTTAGGTTGGTCTTGCAAAAGAATAGCCCCGGCCCCGTCAGACAACGTCCAGCGCAAAAACTCCGCAGCCATACGGATGTCTTTATCGGCGATTGCGTCTGGCGCAGCGCGGTACATTTCTGGTTGGAACCACCGGCTTGAAAACTCACTGCCAACTGCAACGCTTGTTGTTGCCAGACCTGCTTGAATATTCAGCGCCGCCGTTTTTGCGGCCATCAATGAGCTGGCGCAAACGCTTTGAAAACTGGCAACTTCTAACGGCCCAACGGTCCCAAGCTTGGCCAAAGCCGCATGAACGGTACTGCCATGGCCGGGCACCAGTAAATCTCCTTGCGTCGTTGCGGTCGCTAATAGGTCCAAATCAGACGCTTGCAACCCAGCTTTGCCGACGACACCTTGCACCGCCAAAGCCGCCATATCAGCATTATTATACTGCCAGCGCTCGCCCTTACGGGGTACATAATAACGGGTAACAATTTTATTCTGACGCAATATTAACCGGCCAATGCGCTGTGATTGGCCATCAATATCGCCCAGATGATCAATCATTGTTTGGTTGGTCACCGGCGCTCCGGGCAGGAAAGACGCCGCATGGGTGAGATACACATCTTTCATCAGACAACGCCTCCTCAAGGTATATAAGGCGAGCCTAATTAAGCTGCCGGGTCAATCAACAAGATGAGAGACGGGCTATCATTTTAATCTGGTTTAGCCGATTTGGCGAGGGGGTAAGCGGGCATGACTCGCTATGTAGGGCGCATTTCCCTCCCCTATACTTTATGGCGGCGGGGTATTCTTGATCAATTGTCATCCCGACCCAAAATCTCTATGCTTTGCCAAAAAAGGGGAGCGAGACGATGCGCCAGATATTTATTTTGACCAGCCTGATCTTGGTGGTGACCAGCTGCGTTGCAGCTGGCATTGACGCGCCGCTTACTCTAGACGAGGACTATCTCGCCCGCGAAGCCAAGATGATCGAGGATATCGATCAGTGTGGCCCGGAATTTATTCAAGAAAAACTGCCGGCATCAGTGGCAAAATCAGTCGCGCCAATAACCGATGGTCCCTTTGGCCCCGTCTGCAAACGCCATGATGGCTGTTACCGCCTGAAAGAAAAAGACCAAAGCTGGTGCGACACCAGAATGAAGCAAGAGATGATGGCGATATGCGCCTCGGGAAAAGCGACCGCGGCTTATTCTGTGCCCGTTGTCGGCCCGGCCTTGTGTCGCTTCCACGCCACGATTTATTATGCTGCGATCAACAACACCTTTGCTGCCGTCGCCCATGAAGGGTTGCCGGGGGGCCGCATCGTCAGCACAAGCACAAAAGTAATTCATGATCGGCTATCAGATGATGAATTTACGGTTTGTGCTTTAGTCGAGAATGACACGAAGGCAATGCAAGAGTATGATATCGAAATGCATAGCGAAACCGGTCGGCTGATTGATCGTGAACCGGACACCTATGAAGTCAACATAAAACCCGGTGCTCAAAAAGAGTTTTGCGTCAGCACCAATTATTCCAGATGGGGCATTTCAGACCTCGGCAAAAAAGTTCATATTTCAATCCGGGCAGATACACCGCAAAATTTTGCTTGGACCAATGATATGATAATCGTTGATACAGTTGAGATAGTTGTGCCTCAACCATAGCAGTGCAGTGATTTTACTTTATCCGAAACGGCGAAAAATCAGTGCCTTGGTCGAATATCTCAACCCCCTCGGCCTGTTTCAATTTGGCCACCACCAAATATGTGACAGGCGTAAGAACAGCCTCCCATAAAACTTTGAGAATATAATTCGAGATCAGCACGGTAATAACTTGCTGCGTCGACCATATGCCTAAAAAAGCAACTGGATAAAAAATCAGGCTGTCGATGCCCTGCCCGACAATGGTCGACCCAATAGTCCGGGTCCACAACATCTTTCCTTTGGTCCAAATCTTCATCTTTGCCATCACAAAAGCATTGGCAAACTCGCCGCACCAGAACGCCGCCACCGAGGCCAGGACAATGCGCGGCACGATACCAAAGACTTGTCGATAAGCCTCTTGCCCGTGCCAACTGTCGGCGGCAGGCAAAGCCACAACGACCCAAGACATCATGGCCATGAATAAGACCGCAGCAAACCCAGCCCACACCACCCGCCGTGCTCTGGCATAGCCATAGACTTCGGTCAAAATATCACCAAGCACATATGACAGAGGGAAAAACAAAATCCCGGCACCAAAAATTTGTGGCCCCAAAAGGGGCACATCAAGTTGCGAAACTTTGCCCGCGCCAATTAAATTGGAACAGATTAACACCGCGACAAAAGCCGCCATGCAAAAATCATAATAGAGGAAGCGATGCCCGGCTAAGGGCGGCGTCATCTCAGCACCCCCTTGGATCTGATCCGTCGTGTCATTGAACGGGGCTGGCATTAGCTTCGCCCTTCTGGCCCCGAATAAGCCCGTTCAACCCGGGCGATGCGGACTTCATAATGTTGATACCAATCTGACTTTCCCTTGGCTTGAGCGGCGAGATGATTGACTTGCGCGCGCCAGATTTTAATCGCCTCAACATCGCGCCAATAAGACACAGTAATGCCAAAACCGTCTTCGTCCCTTGTGCTTTCAAGGCCAAGAAACCCCGTCACATCTTGGGCCAACTCGACCATCCGCGCCGCTGTCACCCCATAAGCAGGGTCATCAGAGGTCAGATGATTTGTAAAAATCACCGCCATATAGGGCGGGGTCAGGTTTTCGGCAAAGCGGCTCATCATCGACTAATCAACCCGGCCCGGCAACGATACCGCCATCAATTTTCATATCTGTACCGGTGACATATTGTGCTTCATTGGAGGCAAGATAGACAATCATATGGCCAACTTCTTCTGGCTCACCAAGGCGTCGCATCGGAATATTGCGCGCCAGTTTAGCCTCGCCTTCTTCTCTTGACTTTGCCATTTGGACCATCGGCTCAATAATCGCGGTCCGGGTGAAAACGGGGTGGACTGAGTTACAGGTGATTTTATAGCCGGATTTAGCGCAGTGAATTGCAATCGATTTACTCATCATCAAGACCCCGGCCTTGGCGGTATTGTACGCAATATAATTGCCATCTGCGAGTAATCCCGCCACGGATGAAATATTGATGATGGACCCTGGTTGATTGTCTTTGAGATATGGCATGGCAAGTTGGGTGCCGATAAAAATTGAGTCGAGGTCAATCGCCATGGTTTTTCTGTAGAGCTCAAAGGTCTCGTTCTCAATATTCCCAAAGCCACCAATACCGGCATTATTGATCAAAACGGAAATTCCGTCCATCGTTTTGGCCGCACCTTTGAGCGCTTCTTGCCATTGTTCTTTTGAGGTCACATCATGGCTAAAGGCCACGGCGCTGCCTGGATAATCCTGATTTATCGCCTCAGCCGTGGCTTGTACAGCGTCACCTTGAATGTCTGTCAGGGCGACTTTCGCGCCTTCTGACGCGCACATTCGGCCAAAGCAAGCCCCGAGCCCTTGCGCCCCACCGGTGATGAATATTTTTTTGCCAGCCAACCGGCCTTTTGAATTCGACATAATATCCTCCATTTTCCTCTCCTTGTAGCGCTATTGTCGCCCTGCTCCCAGAGAGATTAACAGTTTGTTGAGGGTTTTTTTAAAGGGCGATTTAACCATCAACTGGCATACTCAAGTCCTTGAATAGAGGGAGCACGAATGGCGTTACTAGACCGCATCATCGAGATAGGTCTGACCCCGGCGACGATAATACTCGCCTGTCTGATCTTGATTGTTGTCGCACAGCTGCGCTGGCGCGGTCCCTACCGTTTTGAAAGTAACATCCAAATCCACGCCAACCTCGATAATGTTTGGCGCAATCTTGACCAAGATGATCCCGATAATAATGTTCTCGCTCTTGGTTTAAGCCGGAACAAAATTGACAGCGATATGCCGACTTATGTAACAGGCGTTGCTTCTGCTTCCAGTACCAGCGGGTATCCACTTGATATTTTCAGTACCATGATTATTACCGAATGTGTCAGGGGCAGTCATATGGTGTCGATTACCCAGATGGGGACATCTGAGAATCCCAAAAACACTTATATCTCGCGCGATGGGTCAGAACTGATGTATGTCAAAACAGTTGAAACTGGCGAGGGTGTCACCTCCTCTGTGGTGAGCATGGTCCAGTCCCCCCGATTGTGGTTCGTTGCGTTGATCAAAATTGCCAATCCGCAAAAATTGATCTTGCGGCGCTTAAAGACGCAAGCCGAAATGCACGCCGCTGATATATCAATCGCGACCCTGGTACCAGAAATTAAATCCTAGCCAATACCGGTCCCCGCAAGCTACCCAGCATCCCTAAACATCGAAAACCAATGGCATTGCTTGCTTAACATGAGGTAGTGCTTGTATTTTCGCCAGCGTTTCTTCCCTCACGGGATTATCGACAGCGACCAATGTCATCGCCCCGCCTTTGTCATTGCGGCCGAGATGGAATGTCGCAATATTAATACCCGCCTCGCCGAGTAATCCGCCAAGCGCGCCGATGAAACCCGGTTTGTCATCATTGGTGACATAGAGCATTTGCTCCGTGAACGCCGCTTCAATCTCAACACCTTTGACCGAGATAATGCGCGGCGTTCCGCCAAACAAAGCCCCTTTTACTGCGCGACTGCGCTGTTCGGTCACAATGCGCAATTCTATCGTGCTCACAAAATCTTCCGCCGTGTCTGTCACGGTCTCAACAATTTTGATACCACGCTCTTGCGCAATCGCTGGCGCGTTGACAATGTTGACCCCTTGCAACATTGGTTGCAATACTCCAGCGACGGTGGTTGCGGTAAGCGGTTTGATGTTCAACCCGGCAACAGCGCCAGCATAGATGATTTCAATTTCTTTCAAGCCCGTGGCAGTCAATTGCCCAGCAAAGCTGCCGAGCAACGCGGCGAGATTGAGATAGGGCTTCAGCTTGGGGGCTTCTGTCGCGGAAACCGACGGCATGTTGAGCGCATTTGTAACCGCACCAGTGAGCAAATAATCTGACATTTGCTCTGCGACTTGCAGCGCAACATTTTCTTGCGCTTCGGTGGTTGCCGCGCCCAGATGCGGCGTACACACAACATTTGGATGACCAAACAGTGGATTTTCCTTCGCCGGTTCAACCGCGAAGACATCCAAAGCCGCAGCTGCGACTTGCCCGCTATCTAAGGCATATTTCAGCGCCTCTTCATCGATGAGGCCGCCCCGTGCGCAATTCACAATGCGAACACCTTTTTTGGTTTTGGCGATATTTTCTTGCGACAGGATATTTCGGGTTTGATCGGTTAGCGGTGTATGCAGCGTGATAAAATCAGCGCGCGATAGCAATTGATCAAGATCGATTTTTTCAACACCAATTTCTTCGGCCCGCGAAGGGGTCAAAAACGGATCATACGCGACAACTTTCATTTTCAACCCCAGCGCCCGCGTCGCAACAATCGAGCCGATATTTCCACAGCCGATCAGACCGAGGGTTTTCGCGGTCAATTCTGTCCCCATAAAACGTGACTTCGCCCATTCTCCCTTATGCGTACTTTCGCTGGCTTGCGGAATTTGCCGAGCAACTGAAAACATCATCGCAATCGCATGTTCGGCGGTGGTGATGGCATTGCCAAATGGTGTATTCATCACCACGATGCCCTTGGCCGTGGCGGCTTTGATGTCGATATTATCAACCCCAATGCCAGCCCGGCCAATAACTTTCAAATTGGTTGCTGCCCGGATGAGTTTTTCCGTTGCCTTGGTCGCAGAGCGGATCGCTAAGCCATCATAATCGCCGATCACCGACAGCAATTTTTCCTTATCTTTGCCAAGATCAGGTTCATAGGTGACATCGAGGCCACGGGTTTTAAAAATTTCTACAGCCGTTGGAGAGAGTTTATCCGAAATGAGAATTTTGGGCATTTGATATCCTTGGAATGAAACGTAGGGCGGGATTTATCCCGCCAATTCTAAATTTGGGTTTATCTGGTAACCCGCTAAGCTTGCGCGGTTTTGTGAAAAGCATAATCAAGCCACGGCATCAGCGCTTTGACATCCGACGGCTCAACGGTCGCACCGCACCAGATGCGCAATCCTGGCGGAGCATCGCGATAACCGCCAATATCAAATGCGACTTGGTCACGTTCCAATAAGTTGGTCATGGCTTTAACAAAGCTGCGCTGGTCAGCTTCGCCAAGCTTGGCAAAAGTCGGGTCAACAATTGAGAGACACACAGATGTGTTCGACCTTGTGGATTTGTCTTTCGCGAGAAAATCAACCCATGGTGTGGCATCAACAAAGTCTGCAACTTCTGCAAGGCTCTCGTCACACCGCGCTTGCAATGCGGGCCCACCGCCAAGACCTTCCGCCCACCCCAGCGTGTCGAGATAATCTTCGACGCACAACATTGACGGCGTGTTGATGGTTGCGCCTGAAAATATTCCCTCATTCAATTTTCCAGCTTTAGTCAGCCGGAAAATTTTTGGTAACGGCCAAGCCGGGGTGTAACTTTCCAAGCGCTCGACCGCGCGCGGCCCGAGGATCAAGACGCCATGAGCGCCCTCTCCGCCCATCACTTTTTGCCAAGAAAAAGTCACCACATCGAGTTTGGCCCAATCCAGCTTTTGGGCAAATGCTGCAGACGTCGCATCGCAAATCGTCAAGCCCTGACGATCTGCTGAGATCCAATCAGCATTTGGAACCCGCACACCAGAGGTGGTCCCATTCCAGGTAAAGACGATATCGGTGTCGCTATCGACGCTAGAAAGATCAGGCAAGTCGCCATAATCAGCGCTCAAAACCGCCGCATCAAGTTGCAGTTGCTTGACCACATCGGTAACCCATCCCGCCCCAAAGCTCTCCCAAGCTAACATCGTGCAAGGCCTTGCCCCGAGCAGCGACCACATCGCGATTTCCATCGCACCCGTATCAGAGGCGGGAACAATGCCGATGCGAAACCCATCCGGCACCCCAAGAACCGCTCGGGTCTTATCGATGGCCAGCTTCAGCCGTGCCTTGCCCAAGCTTGAGCGGTGCGAGCGCCCGAGCACCTCGCTTGGCAAATTGTTCAGGGAATATCCGGGGTGCTTAGCGCAGGGCCCGGACGAAAAATTCGGTGATTTCGGACGCAAGTCCGGTATTTTCAAGTCGATCATCTGTTTTACTCCTATCCTCACAGATAGGTCGCGCCGCGTTGGGGCGGCGTGGCCCATATTCGCTATGGGCTAAAGCCAAGACAAGAGTCAATTGAAATATTTTGACAAATGAAGTGTCTGTTCACAACCCTAAAGTCGGTGTAAGGCGCTGTTCTAGAGCATTTCCGAGGAAAGCTACATCCGTATCGGCAAGGAGCCTAGCGCCTTGGTTTTTTCTTACAACTAAAGGGGTGGATCATCTTACCTCGGAATTGCTCCAGGAGGAGAGCCCATGGCAAAACACACCACAGAGTTTCCCAAGCCGACAATGTTTCACTGGCTGCTCTTGCTGGCGATCGTCTTTATCGGCGGCAGTTCTTTTGCCGGCATTAAATATGGCTTGGAAACCGCGACACCGGGACTTGTCGCGGCGGGCCGACTCTGGATTGGCGCTATTTTGTTGACACTCTACGCCCGCGCAACAGGACGCAAATTTCCGCCGCTGATCAGCAATGGCAAACCTTCTAAGCACTGGCTGTTTATGTTAGCCGGCGGTATCGTCGGCTATGCCATCCCGTTTACGCTTTTCCCAATTGCGCAACAATCAGTCAGCACGATGTTGGCAGGTATTTATATGGCGTTGATGCCACTCATGACATTAGTAATGGCTTACTTTTTCGTTGGCGAGGCGATGACGAGGCGCAAAGTGTTGGGATTTGTAATGGGCGCAGTTGGGGTTGTGGTATTGATCGGTCCCTCGGCGCTTTCTGGAGCAAGTAGTGGCGATTTAACAGCGCAACTGATTTTAATCGCAGCGATATTATGTTATTCTGCTTACGGCATAATCGCAGCAAAGGCGCCAAAAATGCAGGCCCGCTCTTATGGCGCAGGGGTGATCATATGCGCAGCGCTTGCATCGACCATCCCGTTGTTTTTATGGGGCCAAGACTGGAGTGCTTTATCTTGGCGCTCTGGCGCCGGGATTTTATTTCTCGGCATTTTTCCCTCCGGTATTGCCACCATCATCATCATTGTCTTGATCCAACAGGTCGGCGCTAGCTTTACCTCCCTTGGGGCTTATGGTGCACCGCCTGTCGCCATTGTTCTTGGTATCATATTGTTTGATGAACCGCTGAAACCAACATTTTTAATCGGCCTCCTGATTATTTTATCCGGCTTGGCGATCTCTCAAAGCAAGGCCAATCAGCTCAATGCTATGGCGTTGGGGATCGCGCGACGGTTCGCCAAGAAGTAAGCACGCCCTACACTTCAATGGTGCCGCGCAGATAAGTCACCGCGCGACCCTCAAGATGCACTCGGTCCCCATCAAGCCGACACAAAACCTCACCGCCGCGCGGCGAGGCCTGAAATGCTTTTAACTCGGTCTTGCCAAGTCGCTCCGCCCAATATGGCGCGAGCATGCAATGAGCTGACCCGGTCACCGGGTCTTCTGGAATACCCACGCCGGGGGCAAAAAATCGCGAGATAAAATCAAAGCCAAGATCTCCTGGTGCCGTGACTAATAAGCAACCTTGATGACCGCTCTCGCCTGTGCCCATCTGTTCGATCAATGTCTTGTTCGGCTTCATCTTGCGGATGATTTCTGGATCATCATAGATCGCCACTAAAAAATCACCATTGCGAATCAAATCTGGCGTCGCTCCGCAAGCTTGTGTGATTTGGTCGAGATATTCAGGCGCCTCAGTGCCGGGTGAATAAGCTGGAAAATCCATTTCATAGCCCTGCCCGCGTCGCTCCACCCGCAACGGGCCGCTTTTGGTCTCATAGGTGATCGTTTTGCTTGTCTCGCCCATCTGCGTATAAAGAATATGACTGGTTGCCAGTGTGGCGTGGCCGCACAGATCGACTTCTATTCCGGGGGTGAACCAGCGCAATTTATACTGCCCATTCCCCTTAGCAATGACGTAAGCGGTCTCGGCAAGATTATTCTCTTTGGCAATATTGAGCAAAGTTTCATCCGGCAGCCACTCTTTCAAGGGCATCACCGCTGCTGGATTTCCGGTAAATAATTTCGATGCAAAAGCGTCTACTTGATAAAGTTGATATGGGGTCATGACGGTCGCTTTTCTATATTACCGCCTCGTCCTTCGAGGCTTCGCTTCGCTGCGCACCTCAGGATGAGGCGTCGAGGCGCACATCTATGCTGAGGAAAACCCTCATCGCGAGGTGCGACTAAAAGGAGCCTCGAAGGGCGAGGAACCTTCAGTCCACTTTCACGCAGTGATTTAGCGGACCATTCCCTTTGCCAAATCCTGGCGCCTCTAAAATCGCTTTTTGGACATAGACAATGGCCCGGCGGGTCGCTTCAAGCAAGCTCATTTCTTGCGCCAACCCTGTGGCTATTGCTGAAGCTAGAGTACAGCCCGTGCCATGAGTGTGCCGTGTACGGATACGTTTTGAGGTAAAGCGTTTGGTGTCCTCGCGGGTTACCAGAATGTCGAGAATTTTATCGCCTGGCCCGGATTTGCCATGGCCCCCTTTGATAATCGCGGCTTTAGCACCCAGGGTCAGCAAGGCCCGTCCGGCAGCGAGCTGTCCTTCGGGACCGGAAATCATCAACTCGGTCAGCTCTTCGGCTTCCATCAAGTTCGGCGTCACCACATCGACCCGGGGCAACATCGCGCGCAAAGTCTGGCTCATGTCGGAACTGGCAAGCCGATCACCACTGGTCGCCACCATCACCGGGTCGAGCACTAAGGGCACGTCCGGCCAAGGCGATAGGCTTTCAAAAATCGCAGCGGCAACGGCGGGAGTGCTGATCATGCCAATTTTAATCACGTCTGCGCCAATGTCGTGCATCACTGCTTTTATCTGACCGGCGATAATGTCTGGCGGTATCGGGTGAATATCCTGCACGCCGCTCGTGTCCTGAACCGTCACCGCGGTAATCGCACTGGCCGCATAACCGCCAAGCGCGGTGATGGTTTTGATGTCGGCCTGCACACCTGCCCCGCCAGAACAATCAGACCCAGCAATAATCAGAACCCGGCCTTTCATGGAGACCTCTGCGAAGAATACTTCTTCCACGCATAAACCAACAGCGCCACGCCCATCAACGCGGGCATCGCCTGCCCCACATCATAAAAATTAAATACCCCAACATAACCTTCAACAGGAGCGCCGGCATTTTTGCGGATCACATGCAATAGGCCAGGCAAAAGATACGCCACAGCGAACAAACTATTAGCAATCAGATATAACCCGAGCAGAACCAGACCTATACGCATTAAATCATCCGGCATCAGAGAAAATTTTGGTTCAATTTCGCGACCCGCGATGACGGTCTTGGCAAGCCTTGGCGCGCCAAACCATAACCCCATAGCAATTCCAAGATAAACAGCCTCTGAGAGAAGCGTTGGCAGAATATTGTGTCTTAAATCAGTATAGGTGAGAAGTGGCAGGGTCGCCAATGCCTTGGCAAAATAGATGACCGCGATGATGCGTAACAGTAAAATTGCCAGCGATGACAGCATGAAAGCCTCTCCTTTTTCAAGGAAAGATTATGCGCTGCTTTGGCCAAAGCAGCAAGCTTGGTGGCTAAATCACAAAGCCCAGCAACACAAACCCAAGCAACCCGATACCACAAGCGATGAGTGTTTTTCGCCGATAGAGCGGCGCTAAAATCCCGACCACGAGACCGCCCAACACCACCACCATCAAACCAAGCGCCACAAGCTTTTGATAGGTTTTAAATAATTGTGGGCCATGGCCCTTATGCAACTCCATCAAACTTGCTTGC
>JAZGEB010000267.1:0-4044 GCA_036478515.1 Parvularculaceae bacterium
GTTGTTTGTTGGGCTAACTCGGACGCCATTAATTTTAAAATTTCAGTATACGGATAAAGTGGTTTGTCGCGACCGATACCGACAATGGCTTTGCGGCGGCGTTTAATATCCGCTGTGGCGACGGCACGGCGGATCATCCTTGCAGATGGTAATATGTCGAGGCGGGGCAGGGCATAGGCGTAGGGGCTGTAATTTAAATCGGTGATTTTTAGCTGTGTGATCCAGTTTTGAGCAATAGCACTTGTCGTATTTCCCTGCGCCCGCTTGGCCTTTTCATACGTATCGACAATTGGCCGGGTTGCAACCAAGGCCCCATTTTCGATGCTATACACCGGCGCTGTAAAAGGGGTCGGTTGTTCGAATGACCATGTTTGGCGCGACAAAGATGCCATGCCGGATAGACTTGAAGATAAGATGGTCCAAACCACAACATCGCCTTCGCGCCGATTGGCGCGGTCGGCAATGGCCCAATCAAACGTCGCATTTGCGGGCGCGCCGGGGCCGTTCATCTCATCGATCTGGATAGTCGGGTCCAAGGCGCGCCATTCTTTAGCGATGTGATTTGAAAAAGACATACCGTAAAAGCGATAGCTTGGCGCGTGATATTGTGCGAATTGCGCTGCGCTGGTTTCGAGTAACGCGTCGCGCCACGCGGCTTTTACCGGCGCAGCATCTTCGTTGAATTGTTGCTTTAGTTTGCCGGGAACCGAGCGGCCATAATCAAAATAGGTGACAATAGGATCAAGCTTGCCGTGCAAAACCTTATTGCCAAAGCTCAGGCCTGTTTGCACAGCGATGTCAGCCAGCAACACCCAACCGATGATGAGGGCACAGGTTTTTGCAATCTCTAACGGCCATATGCGCTTTGCGCTTTCAGGCTTAGAACTGGAAATAGATGAATTCACTGGTTTCATTAGAAAGGCTCATCAAGATGACATAGGTGAAAGCCCCATAAGCGGCGGTGCGCAAGAGGCGTGCCCACGGGGCATAGAATTTCGGTGTTTGGCTGGTCTCTTCTAAAAGGTCGTGAATGAACAAAAGGACGATACCGGCGAGCGCGCCAAGCGGTGGGCGCGGAATGTTGAGGTCGGTAAATTGACCGGGGGAGAGGTGCAGCAGCGCGCCAGTAAATTGTATAATTTGGCTAAAACTATCGGCCCGAAAGAGAAGCCAGCCATAACAGACCAATTGGAAAAAGAGGAGTAACTTGATCGCTTTGACGAGCCCGAATTTTGACGGGCGAATAAACGGCGCGGTGGGAAAGCGATTGGTTAAAAACCGGTGGACACAGAGCATCATGCCTTGATAGAGGCCCCAAAGAATAAAATTGAACGCCGCCCCATGCCATAAGCCGCCAAGGACCATGGTCGCCATCAGGTTGCGATAGGTTTTAACCGGTCCGCCGCGATTTCCGCCGAGCGAGATATAGAGATAATCGCGTAACCAGGTTGATAGCGAGATATGCCATCGATGCCAGAAGTTTTGCGGGTTGGTGGCAAAATAGGGCATTTTGAAATTTTTCATCAATTCAAAGCCGAGCATTTTTGACACCCCTCTGGCGATATCGCTATAGCCGGAGAAGTCACAATAGATTTGCAAGGCAAACAGCCATGTCGCAATCATAATCTCGGCCCCGCTGGGCGCGGCACTGGCGAATATCGCATTGACCGAAGGCGCAACCCCGTCAGCGACAGCCAGTTTTTTGACCAGCCCGAGCAAGCACAACATCGCGCCGCGACTGAACTTGTCGTAACTCATGGTTCGCGGGTTGGAGACATTGGGCAGCAAATTTGTCGCCCGTTCAATCGGCCCGGCAACCAGCTGTGGGAAGAACGCGACAAATAAGGCAAAGTCGAAAAAATCATTCGTCGGCTTGAGCTTGCGCCGATAAATATCAATCGTGTAGCTCATGGTTTGGAATGTATAAAACGAAATTCCGACCGGCAGCAGGATTTTCAGCTCGAAAAAACCGGGGGTGTAGCCGACCGTCGAGGTCAGCGCCGTGAAACTGTCGGCGAAGAAATTGAAATATTTGAAGAAACCCAAAATGCCAAGATTGCTGGCCATGGAAATCCACAACAGCTTTTTTCGCTTGCTGTCATCATCGCTAGTCTGGATCGCTTTGCCGACAAAAAAATCAACCACCGTTGAGATCGCGATCAACGAACAAAACCGCCAATCCCACATGCCGTAAAACACGTAAGATGCAACCAGCAGAAACCGGTTTTGCGCTTTGTGTCGTAACAGGGCGTAGACCGCAAATACGAGGGCAAAGAAAATCCAGAAATCAAGCTCGGCAAAATTCATATTGGCTCTATTGCAGGGATGGTGCCGGGCGGCAAGATCAAGAAATTATAGCGGTAGTTTGGTGTTCGGCGGCGGGCAGTCTGTGAGGTCCGGGGTTCGGTTTCCGGGGCTTTGCGCGCGGGCGCTGTTCAGGGCGGCTTGGATGATGGCTTTGAGTTCAGCCACATCGTGCTCTCTGGTGGCGCAAGCTAGTTTTTCGCCGCTATCCATCGCAGTCATCACCGCCAGCCCGGTGAGCCCGAGATGGTCGCCATAGACATGGCCCAAAACCGTGCCGTTAATGGTTTCAAAAGCGACAGCGCTGGTCGCATCATCGGTCATGTCGAGGGTGATGTGCTCAATCTCGTCGCCAAAGGAGGCCAGCGCTTTTTCCAGCGCCGGGTCGAGAATTTTACAATTCGGGCACCAATCTGCGGTGAAGTTGACGACATAGAGATCAGCCGCGACGGCTCGGCCGAGCAAACACAGCAGGGCAATCGCGAGGGGAGCGGCAGATTTTAGCATTTGAGGCGATCCCTTTTTCAGCAGCCGGTACTATAGCGACTATCACGCCAGGAGCGGCATAAAAAATTTCGCATGTTAAGCTGGCCCAATTCATGCTTGCTGCGATGCAGCAGAAGCGCCATAACCCCGCCACACCCTGACGATACAAGCCTTGAGCAGAGAGTAGACCCGATGGACCTGTCCAAAATTCCCGCCGGCATAAACCCACCAGATGACATCAATGTGCTGATTGAAGTGCCGCTCGGCGGTGAGCCGATCAAATATGAGATTGATAAGGAAAGCGGGGCGATGTTTGTCGACCGGTTTCTTTACACCTCGATGCGTTACCCTTGTAATTATGGCTTCGTGCCGCACACGTTGTCGCAAGATGGCGACCCGGTTGATGTGATGGTGCTTGGCAATCGGCCATTGGTGCCCGGTGCTGTGGTCCGGGCTCGGCCTTTGGGGGTGCTGATTATGGAGGATGAGGCCGGCATAGATGAGAAAATCCTCGCGGCGCCGCATCCAAAACTGACCAGCTATTATGACAATCTTCAGTCACACAAGGATGTTCAAGACATCATGCTCGACCGGATTTTCCATTTCTTTGCCCATTATAAAGACTTGGAGCCGAATAAATGGGTCAAGGTAAAGGGGTGGGAAGGCATTGATATGGCCCGCAAACTGATCCTGGAGGGGGTCAAAGCTGTGGCAAGCAACTAGAAGATGTCGTTAACCTTTTCAGTTCGTTGTTGATTTCCAACGCGGCCTTTGCTTACCTTCGCGTCTTGAAAAATGGCTCGGGCCAGTCAGGCCCGCAAAAAGCCATCCATGTGATTTAAGGAAGGGAACGATTATGGGATTAGGTCTCATTATATTGGCTGGTGTGCTTGCTGTACTTTACGGCATTGTCACCGGTCAGGCTGTAAAGCGCGCGCCAGCGGGCAACGCTAAGATGCAGGAAATTGCCGGGGCGATCCGCGAAGGTGCCTTAGCTTATCTGAAACGGCAATATACGACGATTACCATTGTTGGGGTTGTGGTTTTTGTGGCGCTGTTGTTTTTCTTCAAATTTGATTTTGTCCCAGCGGTCGGGTTTTTGATCGGCGCTGTGTTGTCAGGTCTTGCTGGTTTTGTCGGCATGTTGGTTTCGGTGCAAGCGAATGTGCGCACTGCCGAAGCCTCTCGGACCAGTCTTCAGGGCGGGCTTGATTTGGCGTTTAAATCTGGCGCTGTCACCGGCATGCTGGTGGC
>JAZGEB010000268.1:0-3243 GCA_036478515.1 Parvularculaceae bacterium
GGTCAGCCGCCCCGGTAAGCCGAGAATGCGGCGGCGATTGTCGCTCCCATTCTGGTCTGTTTGTGAAGCTGGTGCGACGTCGGCAGTCATCAATAAGCCCTGCAAATAACTCGCCCGGATGCTGGTCTAAATGTTGCAAAAAATCAACACATATGTTGCATAAATATCGCGATTTTACGCAACTTCGGCGATTTGCCCATAAAACTCGCCTAACAAGGCCGCGACCTGCTCTGCATCGGGGTCTCGGCACAGACGCCCGCGCCATGCCCGACGGCTGATATCATCCATCGCCACCGGCATATGATCGACATAAGCAGCAAGATGTTTACGCGCCATTTTCACCCCCAAAGCCCGGCCAAGCTCGGGGCCTTGCTGGTGTCTGCTTTCATAGGTGGCGATGATATCGCGATAATGTGCCAAGGCGATTTGGCCTTGGGTCGCCAGATCAGGGAGCACCAGATCGCCGCCAGTTTGCAGCGCCTTGGCAATCGCGCCAGGCAGCCAAGGCTGGCCTTCTGCCGCCCGTCCAAGCATCACCCCATCAGCGCCAGAATGCGCCAGCGCCAAACGCGCATCTTGCAGAGTACAAATATCGCCATTGACCAATACCGGGATAGAAACAACATTTTTCACCGCAGCCACCGCCCGCCAATCCGCCTTGCCTTTGTAAAACTGACAGCGTGTCCGGCCATGCACAGTCACCATCGCCACCCCAGCCGCTTGCGCCCTCATCGCCAATTCCGGGGCATTAAGGCTCGTCTCATCCCAGCCGAGCCGCATTTTTAACGTCACTGGCACTGACACCGCCGCGACCGTGGCCTCGATCAATTCCAGCGCATGATCGAGGTCGCGCATCAGCGCTGAGCCGGAGAGTACCCCAGTAACCTGACGCGCCGGACAGCCCATATTAATGTCGATAATATCCGCGCCATTTTCTTGGGCTAATTTTGCCCCCGCCGCCAT
Source organism: Parvularculaceae bacterium (assembly GCA_036478515.1). Classification (GTDB taxonomy): domain Bacteria; phylum Pseudomonadota; class Alphaproteobacteria; order Caulobacterales; family Parvularculaceae; genus CALLVA01. The sequence goes on from JAZGEB010000268.1 coordinate 964, forward strand.
CCACCGCGCTTCGCGCCCAGCTAACTGGATCATGGTTGGAAACACATTGTCATCCTTGGCCGCCCGCAACACCACATCTGGCCGCGCCTTGACCAGCTCTTCACTGGCGACCATCTCCGACACCACCAGCCCAGCGCCGAGCCGCGCCACCACACGGCGCAATGGCAAGTCAGACACGCCTGACATTGGGGCCAGCGCCACATTATTTTTCAACCGGATATCGCCAATGGTAATCATCGTAAAAAGGGCTAGAATAAAACCGACGCTGTGGCAAATCTAATGTCTGGTATGTGGGTACAAAAGCACTAGGGTCATATCTGATAACAAACGAGAACGAGCATTTGAAAAGTCACTCCGTAATCAGACGATAAAAACGAAAGCAGTACAATAATGCGAAACACTCATTTAACTTCTCCGGCAACCTCTTTGGCAGCAATTTTGGCCGTCCTCGTCGCGCTTACGGGTTGTACCAAACAAAGTCATCAGCAGACGGCCCACCCCCAAGACAAATTCTTTGACCATCTCGCAAGCCTATGCGGCCAGTCTTTTGCCGGAAAGTTAATCTCAAACGATGAGGTTGATGCCGATTTTGCCGCCAAGAAAATGGTAATGGAAGTGCGGACATGTTCAGACACTGTCATTCGCATTCCATTCCATGTTGATGATGATCACTCCCGCACATGGGTGATTTCCAAAACTGGAAATGGGTTGCGACTGAAACATGATCATCGCCATGAAGATGGCAGCGAAGATGTCCTCACCCAATATGGCGGCGACACAGGGGAGCAGGGCACTGAAAATAAGCAAGCCTTCCCGGCAGATGATTTTTCAAAGCAGCTATTCACCCGCGAAGAAATCCCTGTGTCGATTGACAATATTTGGATGGTGAAAATTGTCCCCGGCCAAAGCTATACCTATGGCCTTGCGCGTCCTAACCGCGACTTTCGAGTTGAGTTTGACCTGACCACAAAAGTTGCGCCGCCGCCCGCGCCTTGGGGGCAATAAAGGGGAAAACCCAATAAGCATTTAGTTGGGCAAGAGTGTGGCAAACTAAAAAGTTGTACAAACTAAGGCCTATTTTTCCAGCCAATCCGCTTGGTCAAAAAACTGGTGGTTTTGGTCACTATGCGGTTCGCCAATATGAAGAAGGTAGCCGCCAGGGTCCCAGACATAAAGAATACGCCATCCCCACTCGGTGATGGTTGGTTCGGCGATTTTTACCTGCGGGTATTTTTTGTCCAACTTCAACCCTTTGAGATAGGCCGCCCATTCATCAACGCTCTCAACCCAGAGCGATACCATTCCAGCATTGGCGCGCTCAAGACCATGATGCAAAGTCACCAGGAAACGCTGGCCTATCCGCGTATCGAATTCACAGGCATCGTCGCTCTCCCACAGCAATTTGAAGCCTAGGTCCTGATAGAACCCCTTCGCCGACACGTAGTCCTCGAGGCCATACCCAAGGAACGGTCTGAAATCTTTCAGAGCAGGCATCATTGGCTTATCTACCATTTGAATTTTGCCATCGTCTTAGCCGATAAGGTCTGTATCATTTTGATGGCACCCCATATTCATCATGCGGTTCAACATCTCCATGCGGATCCTGATGCACCATCACGTCAGCGCCGGGAAATTCAGCTCGTAATTCGTCTTCAACCCGGTCAGCGATGACATGGGCTTCTCGCAATGTCATATCGGGATCGAGTTCTAAGTGGAGTTGAATATATATTTGCTCCCCAGCTTTGCGGGTGCGTAACGCATGAAGGCCCAGCGTCTCTTTATCGGCCATCACAATTTGGTCGATTTTGGATCGTTCCTCTGGGGATAATTCCTCATCCATCAATTGCGGTACCGCCCGTCGATAGATTGAAAACGCCGCATACAGAAGAAACACGCCAGCAATAATTCCGGCGATCGCATCGGCGTGATGCCAGCCAAATTGGATCGAGAGAAAAATCGCCACGATCGCGCCGATATTGGCCAGAATATCTCCGATATAGTGGGCCCGGTCGCCATCCACCGCCAATGATTCCGCCCGGTTTAACACAAATGATTGAAAGCCAACCAAAGCCAGCGTCAAGACTAAGGACAAGACCATCACCCCGAGCGCCAAATTCCCATATTCAAGGGGCTGGGGAGAGGTAAATCTCTGCACGCTTTCATATAAGACAAACAACGCCGACAAGGTGATCAACCCGGTTTGGGCCATCGCCGCCACTGGCTCGGCCTTTTGATGGCCAAATCGATGTTGTGCATCAGCTGGCTCGGCGGCCACCCGCA
>JAZGEB010000269.1:0-5107 GCA_036478515.1 Parvularculaceae bacterium
TCCTCCATCGCCAGAGCGCCCGCCAAAAAAGGTCTATATCAAGACCTATGGCTGCCAAATGAATGTCTATGATAGTGAGCGCATGGTCGGGTTGCTAAAACCGCTCGGCTATGAGCCCGTTGCAGACCCGGCGGATGTCGATCTGGTGATCCTCAATACGTGTCACATCCGTGAAAAAGCAGCCGAAAAAGTCTATTCCGATCTTGGCCGGATTAAACAGCACAAAGTTAGAAAACCGGAGATGAAGGTCGCCGTAGCGGGCTGTGTCGCCCAAGCCGAAGGCGCTGAAATACAAAAGCGGGCCCCGGTGGTTGATTTGGTGTTCGGGCCGCAAGCCTATCACAAATTACCAGAAATGGTCGCCCGGGCCGCGCGCGGACGCGGTGAAATTCTCGAGACTGATTTTGCTGTCGAAGAAAAATTTGACCGCTTAGCGACGCGTGAGATTGATGGCTACTCAGCTTTTGTCACGATCCAAGAGGGGTGCGATAAATTCTGCACATTTTGCGTGGTGCCTTATACCAGAGGTGTGGAAGTCTCGCGATCTGTTGATGCGATCATTGCCGAAATTCGCTCGCTCGCGGTCCAAGGCCTGCGCGAGGTCACTTTATTGGGCCAAAACGTCAATGCTTGGCATTGCGCCCCGCCAGCTGGACAACCGGGCCATACTAACGGCCATACCTCTAGTGCCAACTGGGGCTTGGGCGAGCTGGTTGCCCATGTTGCCAAGATTGATGGGATTGACCGCATACGCTTTATGACCTCGCATCCGCGCGACATGAATGACGGGCTGATTGCAGCTTTTGGCGCGGAAAAAAAATTGATGCCCTACCTACACCTACCGGTGCAATCTGGGTCAGACAAAATTTTACAGGCGATGAATAGAGGCCATACCGCGGCTGAATATTTAGACCAGATCAAGCGTGTTCGGGCGGTGCGCCCAGACATCGCTATTTCTGGTGATATGATTGTCGGCTTCCCCGGTGAAACCGAGGCGGATTTTGAGGCGACCATGGAGGTGGTGCGTGAGGTTGGTTACGCCTCTTGTTTTTCGTTCAAATATTCGCGCCGCCCGGGCACCCCCGGGGCGACCATGCCGTTGCAAGTGCCCGAACAAGACAAATCCGAACGCTTGGCGCGGCTGCAAGCCTTGCTGGAGAGCCAAAAGCAGGAGTTTAACCGGGCCCAGCTTGGCAAAACCTTGCCCGTGCTATTTGAAAAAGCTGGTCGTAACAAAGGTCAGCTAATTGGCCGCACGCCCTATCTACAGGCTGTTCATGCCATGGCAACGCCTGATATGATCGGTCAAATATTGCCGGTCGAGATTATTGGCCTAAAACCAAACAGTCTTGATGGCCGCTTAGCAGGAGAACCAAAAAAATAATGAGTGACGAGACTCTGCGTGACGACATTGCGCTCACCTTACCGGTCCAAGATACAGCCCATTTACAGGAGCTGTGTGGTCCGCATCATAGCCATATTGCGAAGCTTGAAGCCCTGCTTGGAATTCACATCGATGTGTCGGAAGTTGGCTTGGTTCTGCGTGGCGGCGCAGATGGGGTCGAGCGTGGGCAAGAGGCGATCAAAAGTCTACTGGTCCGGCTCGGGCAAGGCTTGCCGGTTGAGATGGCGGACATCGAAGGGGCGCTGCGCATCGTTGCATTACGGGGCGGAGCAACCAAGCAAAACCCAGCAAAATCAATCTCTCTCTCGCTTCAGAAACGAACTATTTCACCGCGTTCCCCGGCCCAAGCTGCTTATTTGGAAAAACTTCAAAGTGATGAGCTCGTCTTCGGTGTTGGTCCGGCTGGGACTGGCAAAACCTATCTCGCGGTTGCTCATGCCGCAGATTTGCTGCTCCGGGGTGAGGTCGAGAAAATCATCTTGTCGCGTCCGGCGGTTGAGGCGGGGGAGCGGATTGGTTTCCTGCCGGGGGATATGAAAGAGAAGGTCGATCCCTATTTGCGACCACTCTATGACGCGCTCTATGATGTGCTGCATTCGGATTTTGTCGATCGGCGCATGGCCACCGGGGATATCGAGATTGCACCTTTGGCCTTTATGCGCGGGCGCACGCTGACGCGGGCGGCAATAATTCTCGATGAAGCGCAAAACGCCACTGTTGCCCAGATGAAGATGTTCCTGACCCGGCTTGGTGAAGGCAGCCGCATGGTCATTACCGGTGATCCGAGCCAGACCGATTTGCCGCCGAGGGATGCTTCTGGGCTGGCGGATGCTTTGGGGTTATTAAGCGGTGTGAAAAGCGTTTCGATCGCGAAATTCACAGCGGCAGATGTGGTCCGACATAAGCTCGTGGGACGGATTGTTACCGCCTATGATAAGCGCGATGCGGCCCGGCGGTCAGCGCTTGGCCCGAAAACCGTGCGCGCCTTGAAGCAGGAGATTGACAGCAATGCCTGATCATCCCGCGGGGGCCAAGGAGCTAGATAGGGCGCAGCTTTGCGCCGAGATAGTTGTCCATTCACAAGGGTGGGGGGAGATTGAGCCCCTTGTTCAAAAATGTTTCGATACCGTTTTGAACGCTAAAGTAGATGGGGTTACGCCCGGTGCGGCGACAGTGGTGCTGGCCGATGATGCTTTGCTTCGGCAATTGAACCGCGATTTTCGCGGCCTAGATAAACCGACCAATGTGCTGTCATTTCCGGCCGAAGAAACGCCGGCCGAATTGGTGACAATGGGAGACATTATTCTGGCCCGAGAAACATGTGTCGCAGAGGCAAAAGCTGGCGGTCTTTCATTTGATCATCATCTCACCCACTTAATCATCCATGGGCTGCTCCATTTAGCTGGATTTGACCATGAGGCAGCGGCGGAGGCTGAGATCATGGAGGCCGAAGAAACGCGAATTTTGGCCAAGCTGGGCATTGCTGATCCTTATCGACCAGCGTTGGAGACAGAAAACCAATGACTGAGCGAGGGTATCCGGGATCATTATCTGTATTGCAGCGGCTGCGAGGCTTGTTTGGCGGCGGCGAGCGCGACAGCCTTGCGCAGATGCTGCAAGATCGCGATGGCGAAGTTGTGCCATTGGCAGCTGAACGGCGCAAAATGATTGAGCGGGTGATCGCCTTTGATAGCAAATTAGTGACCGATGTGATGGCGCCGCGAGCAGATATTGTCGGCGTTGACGCCACGGTTTTGCTTGAGGAATTGATGAATGTCTTTGCCACTGGGGGACATTCTCGTTTGCCGGTGTATCGCGGTGACCTCGATGACCCGATCGGCATGGTCCACATCAAAGATTTGGTCGAAGCTTGGACCAAGCCAGATCTGAATCGAAAAAACACAGTTGCCTCGCTGGTGCGCAAAGTCATTTACGTGCCGCCTGCCATGGCGGTGACAGATTTATTGTTAACGATGCAGGCGGAACGAATTCACATGGCGCTGGTGATTGATGAGTTTGGCGGCACTGATGGCTTGGTGACGATTGAGGATTTGGTTGAAGAAATTGTTGGTGAGATACATGATGAGCATGATGAGGAGGCGGATGCCCCGCGCTTGATCGAGATTAAACCGGGGGTTTATGAAGCCGGCGCGCGGCTTGATATAGACCAAGTTGAACAGCTCACCGGGCTGTCTTTTGCCGAAGAAGATGAGGAAATTGATACGCTGGGTGGGTTGGTTTTCACCCTTGCGGGTCGAGTGCCTCATCGCGGTGAAATTATCTCTCATAAAGCCGGGATCGATTTTGAAATTCTTGATGCGGATGTCCGGCGTGTGCGGAAGATTTTGATCCGTTTGAAAAACCCCCCGACCCCAACTAAGGAGGCTTGATTGCTGCAGCGCCTGGTGAATTTGCATGAAGCGATTGGCAAGCTTCAGGGGGGACGACGCTATGGCTTGAGTGTCTTGCTCGGGATACTGACGGCGCTGGCTTTGGCGCCGTATTATATCTGGCCAACTTTAGTTCTCGGATTTACCGGCTTGGTGTGGCTGATTGACGGCGTAGCGCGAGCAAAGGGCCGCTTGCGTAAAGGCTTCTTTGTGGGCTGGTGTTTTGGCTTTGGTTATTTTCTTGCCGGGATCTACTGGCTTGGGTTTGCATTTCTGGTCCAAGCTGAAGAGTTTGCTTGGATGGCGCCGTTCGCCATTCTCGGGATGCCTGCATTTTTGGCTTTGTTTGTTGGCGGGTTTACCGCTTTGGCGGTTCGGTTCTGGCATCAAGGTTATGGCCGGGTGTTTATTCTTGTCGTGTGTTTATCGGCTTGCGAATATATCCGGGGTCACATTCTAACGGGCTTCCCGTGAAACCTGACCGGGCAGGCCTTTGCCGGCACGTCGCTGACGGCGCAATTGGCAAGCTTTATCGGGCCTTATGGGTTGAGCCTTGTGGTAATGGTGTTAGCGGTGCTCCCCGCAGCATTGATCGCGACTGAGCAAACCGGCTGGAAACCGCTTTATGGATTGGCGGCAGGGATGGCGGTGATCTTGATCATCGGGACACTGAGGATGATGACCCCGGTTGGGATCAACAATGAAATCCAGATCGTCACGGTTCAGCCAAACATTTTTCAAAGAGATAAAATCGACCCTGATAAACAGATCGATAATTTTCGCAAAGTCATGGCGGTGACCGCAGAAAAATTTACCGACGGGTCGGTGACAGCGCCGACTGTCTATGTTGCATGGCCTGAAAATGCGGTGCCCTTGCTGGCAGAACGGCCCGGCTATCTTGATGCGATCGCCAATTTTTTACCGCCAAATGCGATCTTGCTGACCGGCTCAGTGCGGCGTGACGAGATTGGCGGGAAGCTGCGTTATTATAATTCGATGCTTGTGGTGGCAGATGTTTCGGCGAAAGTGCAGTCGGATCTCCCCGCCCAAGCCATTGATGCTGGGTTGTTTCGTCAACGCGCTGCCATCGCCAGTTATGACAAGACCCATTTGGCCCCGTTTGGCGAGTATTTGCCCTTGGCCGGTTTGCTGCGGGCTGTCGGCTTAGCTCAGCTCGCGCCGTTTGACGAAGGATTCACCCCGGGAACAGGGCCGCAAACCCTAGATTTGGGCGCGACCAAAATGGCGCCGAGTATTTGCTATGAGACGGTTTTCCCCGGCACGCTTTATCCTAAATGGGACCGCCCGGATT
>JAZGEB010000270.1:0-2365 GCA_036478515.1 Parvularculaceae bacterium
CGCCCAAATTGGCCGCTTTTGCCGGCATCCGACCAAGTTTTACCGCCTGGCTCGCCGCCGATCAATCGCCAGAAGAAGTTGCACAAATTGGCCCGGTGGTTGCCTTTGCCGGGATCGGAACACCGGAGAAATTCTTCAACACCACCGCCGCCAGTGGCTATGATGTGGTCTCAAAACTGCCCTATCCGGATCATTATAATTTTACCAACCGCGATATCGACCATTTACGGGCTAGCGCAAAAGCACAAAATGCAACCTTACTGACAACAGAAAAAGATTTTGCCCGATTGAAACCAGAGCTGCGCGATGACATCAAGACTCTCCCGGTGCGAATGATGGTTGAAAGCAGTGAAAAACTTCTCGACCTCGTCATTGGTTTGACCGGGAAACAGCGCGCGCCAAAAGAAATGCCGTGACCATGAGTGACACAACGACAGATCCGAAAAAGCGGGGCCCTGATCCCTCTGCCCCCCCGCCAATGCATGACCCGACTTCAGCGCAAAGATGGGACGCCGATGTGGCGCTGCCAAATCCGCGCTCTAACCGACCGGTGACGATTGGCCATCACATTGAAGCATTTTTTGCCAAAGCATTTTTTGGCCTGTTCTGGCTGATCGGCCTTGATGCATCTTCGGCATTTATGGGCAAAACCTTGAGGCTGATCGGCCCCCTGCTCATACCGATCCATCGTCGTGGCATGGATAATCTTGACTTAGTCTATCCAACCATGCCGCGTGAGCAGAAGCGGGCGATCCTGAAAAACACCTGGGAAAACCTTGGCCGTTTGTTTGCTGAATTTGCCCATTTGAAAAAGCTGACCGCCCTGTCCGACAAACCACGTGTCGAAATCGACGGCCTCGATAAACTCCAGCGTTTGAGCGCCGGGGCGCAACCGATTATTTTTGTCGGCTCCCACCATGCCAATTGGGAAGTGATGTGCCCAGCCTTGTTTCGTGCTGGGGTCAAATATGCGTTTATCTACCGTCCCCTGAACAATCCGATCCTCGATGACACTATGATCAACTATCGCGCCCAAGTGATGTCGCGCCATCAAATTCCAAAAGGCAAACGCGGCGGGCGCGAGTTAATCGCAACTTTGAAAAGGGGCTTGTCCTTCGCCACCATGGTTGATCAAAAATTAAACACCGGCATCCCCTCCCCATTTCTTGGCCATGAAGCGATGACCGCACCGGCGACCGCCCGCTTGGCCTTAAAATATAATGCCCTCATCGTGCCGTTGAGTTTACGGCGCAAAAGCGGCGCTTATTTCAGCATGGAAGTACATGACCCAATTGCGTTAACCCCAAGCGAAAATGTGAGCGCCGATGTCCAGCGCCTGACCGATCTGATCAATGTTGAGATTGGTAATATGGTGCTTGAAAATCCCGGCCAGTGGCTGTGGTTTCACCGCCGCTGGCCCAAACAAGCCTATCAATTATTAAACCCGACCAAAGGATCAACATGACCGGCACTGAGAAATGCGGTGCCCCCGGACCGCAAAATACAATCACCGATGTCGATGGTCTGAAAGTCGGCCAAGCAAGCGATGCCCAGGCCAAGACCGGGGTCACCGTGATCTTGCCCGATGCGCCTGCGGTTTGTTCGGTTGATGTGCGCGGCGGCGGTCCGGGAACCCGCGAGACGGATCTGCTTGCGCCAGAAACCTTGGTCGATCACGTCAATGCTTTGGTTTTGGCTGGTGGCTCGGTCTATGGCCTTGGGGCAGCTGATGGTGTCGCCGCGGTTCTTGGGGCGGCGGGCACAGGATTTTCGCTGATCGATCTTCCGGGCGTGCCTGTGGCGCCGATTGTCCCGGCGGCAATCCTCTTTGATCTGGCCAATGGCGGTGACAAGGAATGGGGCTATACGCCGCCCTACTCGCAACTGGGCAAGCAAGCTTTGAAAAATGCCGGACGAAAAGTTGATCTTGGTGCGGCTGGGGCCGGCACCGGGGCCAGAGCCGGAGCTTATGCAGGTGGGCTCGGCTCGGCCTCCTTTATCACCGAGGACGGGATCCAAATTGGAGCCATTGCAGCGGTGAATAGTTTTGGCTCGCCTTATCTGCCGGGCAGCAAAGCGTTTTGGGCCTGCCCTTTTGAAATCGAGGATGAGTTTGGCGGCCGAGATTGGCCGGCCAAGGCGCGAGCCCAAGACTTCCCTCCGGACACCAAACTTGGTGCCCCCACCGGGGCGAATACAACAATATGCATCGTCGCGACCAATGTCAGTCTCTCTAAAGCCGATGCCAAGCGACTGGCAATCATGGCGCAGGATGGTCTCGCCCGCGCGATCCGCCCGGCCCATGGACCAACAGATGGCGACGTCGTGTTCGCGCTTTCAACCGGCAGACTGGACATGCAAAAGC
>JAZGEB010000271.1:0-2359 GCA_036478515.1 Parvularculaceae bacterium
GCGGCGCGCAAAGGCGGCGCTGTCATCGCCTTAATCGGTAATCATGAAGCGATGAATATCACCGGTGATCTGCGCTATGTCACGCCAAGCGAATATCAGGCCTTTGTTGGCTCAAAATCAAACCAAGCACGCAATAAGTTTTATACCAATAATCGCGAGGCCTTTGCCACGAAATACCAATCCCCGGAGGCCGACACAGCCCTTGATGAGGCGCAGCTACGCGCTGCTTTCGACCGCGATTATCCACTCGGCTATGTTGAACATCGCAGGGCTTGGGGTCCCAAAGGCAAATATGGCGCCTGGATTGTGTCCCATGATGCGCTTCACATTATTGATGACACGTTATTTCTCCATGGCGGCCTGAGCCAAGATTACGTCACCTTGTCGGTCGCTGAGATCAATGCCGCGATCCGCGATGCGCTGCAAAATGATCCGCAAGCCGACATATTGAATGGCGATAACAGTCCGTTATGGTATCGCGGCAATGCGATAGAAACGCCAGAAGGTGCGCTCGAGATTGCGGCGGTGCTCGACGCGTTTAAGGTTTCGCGTATTATCATCGGTCACACCCCGCAAACCACCGGCATAAAGACGCTTTACGACGGCAAAGTGATTATCGTCGATACCGGCATGTCGGCCTATTATAAAGGCACGCGGTCCTATTTGCGTCTTGATGGCGAGGGCATTACCGCGATTAATGACAGCACCGGACAATTATTGGAGAGCCGACCATGACCCGCATGGTGCTCATATTAGCGGCGCTGATACTTACTAGCGTAAACGTCGCTCTGGCTGATCCAGCCAAAACCGGAAAAGTAACGCCGCTTTTTGCGGATGACGCGGTTTTGCAGATCACCCTCACCGCCCCGTTTTCAACCCTTAAACGCAACAGCTCGCTTGATCCAACCAAATACGCTGCAAGGCTAGACCTTGGCGGCGACAGTCCTGAAACCCACCCGATCCAGATTTCCGCAAGGGGCAAAACCCGGCGCAATCAGGATATATGTTCCTTCCCACCTTTGCGCATTCGCTTTGATGCAAAACCGCAAAAAGGCTCGCTGTTCAAAAAGCAACGCAAGCTCAAACTGGTGACCCATTGCCGCAAATCAACCAGATATGAGCAATATTATTTGCTCGAATACACCGCCTACAAATTATTCAATGAAATAACGCCCCAGAGTTTTAATGTTCGCCTCGCCCAAATCAGCTATGTCGATGTTAAAAACAATCGTGAAGTCGCCAAGCGCTACGGATTTTTCATCGAAGATGTTGATGACCTTGCCCGCCGGGTTGGCAAAAAAGAAGTCGATTTTCCGGCGATTACGCGCCAGCAACTTTCTGCTGATGTAGCTGAAGTCACCTTGTTTCAATATCTGATCGGCAATCAAGATTGGTCCGTCCTGAAAAACCACGAAGGCTCAGATTGCTGTCACAATGGTAAACTAATCGGGGCCGACAAAACCGCAAACCAGAATATTGTGCCGATCCCTTATGATTTCGATTATTCCGGCTTGGTCGACACGCCCTATGCGGTGCCACCTGCAATTTCCAGAGCCAGAACCGTGCGTCGGCGCGCCTATCGCGGGTTTTGTGATTTCAACGATCAGACCCTATCTGCGGTCGCAAAGTTTCATACCCTACGCGCTAATTTTAATGCCCAGCTTAATGCGACCCCTGGCCTGACCAAAGCCACAAGAAAAAAAGCCCAAAAATATCTCGACAGTTTTTTTAAAGATACAAAAGATGACCAGTCGATTGAGCGCAAATTATTGAAAAAATGTCGCTGATTTAGCGCCATGCCGCAGGGTACACGGCCAAGCGGCCTTTGACATCTTCATCGACAATCACAACATCGCCATTTGCCATGACGGCGACACCTTCGGCCTGCGGATGGTCTTTCAATCCAAGATGTTGATAACGGACAAACTCACCAGCCGATGTCACCTCTAATAAACCACCAGACTTGGACTCGACAATCAGAATGTTCGAGCTCTCAGGATCGCGCTCCAGCCCGGCACCCATAAATTTGGGTCCCTTTGGCAGCGCGTCCCACGCCTCAAGCGAGATATTCAACCACAAGCTCGGCGCCTGAAGCCGGTCTTTGAACCGCCATTTATAAATCACCAGCTGGTTACTCTTTCGGCTCACCACTGAATGTTTACATAACAGTAAAAAACCATCTTCAGTGTCGGTGGTAATGCCTTCAATTTCGCAGGTTGATTTCAATCCTGTATCATAGATATTATAACGCACCCGGCTACGATCTTCGCCGATCAGCGTTTCATAAATAATCCCCTCACTGGTGACCAGATAAAGGAATTGGCCGCGCCTGGTGATGCCCTCAAAGTCATCTGCAATG
>JAZGEB010000272.1:0-3450 GCA_036478515.1 Parvularculaceae bacterium
CGGCGCTAAAATCCCGACCACGAGACCGCCCAACACCACCACCATCAAACCAAGCGCCACAAGCTTTTGATAGGTTTTAAATAATTGTGGGCCATGGCCCTTATGCAACTCCATCAAACTTGCTTGCAGGTTTGGCGTTTTTCGCACCGCTATCAGCCCCTCAGGGGCTTGCGAGAATTCAATATGTGAGCGCGATGTCGGCCGAGTTTGAATCTTCGTGCCACGATTTTTGATATACTCAAATTTCTCATCAATATCATGGGCCAGAAACAACGCCCTGACTTCAGCCTCCAGCGTCGGGCTGGTGAAATCCAAAGTCGTCGCGGCGGGTAGAGGGATCGGCTGGCTGGTGAACTCTCCCTTATTTCCGAGCAGATACAGCCCGCCAGACAGAGCCACCAAGATAAAAGCTGGCGCTAAAAAAGCAGCAACATAGAGATGCACGAGAACAAGAATTTTGCGAATTTTAGGATCGATCATAAATCGTCTGCTTGCGGTGACTGGCGGGATAAATCCCGCCCTGCTTTATGATTTATATTGCCTTAACCTGCAAGCACCGCTTAGCCGCAAACTTTCTTCAAAGCCGCGACAATATCATTGACGACGGCTCGGACGACTTTGATATCTTTGCCTTCGGCCATCACCCGGACCACCGGCTCCGTTCCAGATGTTCGCATCACCAAGCGGCCTTCCTTGCCCAAGGTCTTGGTGCCATCGGCAATCGCCTGTTTGACGATTTTTTCCGCCAATGGATCGCCTTCCAAATAGCGGACACTTTTTAACAATTGCGGATAAGGATCAAAGCGGTTGCATAGATCGCTTACCTTTTGAGTTCTATCCTCGGCCAGAACGGCCAAAACTTGCAGCGCCGTGACCAAACCGTCTCCGGTGGTGGCATAATCGCTTAAAATGATATGGCCCGATTGTTCGCCGCCAACATTCATGCCCTGTTCGCGCATAGCCTCGACAACATAGCGATCGCCGACTTTGGTCCGCACCAGATCAAGGCCATTTTTGCCAAGATACTCTTCAAGCCCCATATTCGACATGATCGTGGCGACAACGGCGTCGCCTTTGAGTTTGCCCTTTTTTTGCATCGCGTAAGCGATCGTCGCGATAATCTGATCGCCATCAACAACTCGGCCTTTTTCGTCGCAAATAATCACCCGGTCAGCATCGCCATCAAGCGCAATGCCGATATCAGCACGATATTCGCGCACCTTTTCGCACATCGCCTTGGTCGCGGTCGAGCCACAATCCTGATTGATGTTCAAGCCATTTGGCTCAACCCCAATGGTGACCACATCAGCGCCCAATTCCCATAACACTGTAGGCGAAACTTTATAGCCCGCGCCATTAGCGCAATCCAAAACAATACGAATGCCTTCTAGTGACAGGCGCTTGGGAAATGTGTTTTTAGCAAATTCAATATAGCGCGCGCCGGCATCTTCCATCCGTTGCGCTCGGCCAAGACTTGGCGATGGGACTAAGCCTGCTTCCGGCCCATCTTTCATCAGCCGCTCAATTTCCATTTCAGTTTCATCAGACAGCTTAAACCCATTTGGGCCAAAAAACTTAATGCCATTATCTTCATACGGATTATGAGAGGCTGAAATCATCACGCCAAAATCTGCACGCAAGGAGCGGGTCAACATCGCCATTGCCGGGGTTGGCAATGGTCCGAGCAAAAATACATCCATCCCAGCGGCGGTAAAACCAGCGGCCAAGGCAGGTTCAATCATATAGCCAGAAAGCCGCGTATCCTTGCCGATCACCACCCGATGGCGATGCTCACCGCGACGAAACACCCGGCCCGCAGCCATGCCCAGCGCTAGCACATTGGCCGGTGTCATCGCGCCTGAATTGGCAAGCCCGCGCACGCCATCTGTGCCGAAAATCTCTCTTTTACTGGTGGTCACTTCTTCGCCGCGCATCACTTGTCTCCAATGAACTTAAGTATATTTCTTGAGCACTCGCCCTGCTTACCCCGGAAGCGCCCCTGCCCCAACTTAAAACTGAACCTTAGATATCAAGTTAACACAGCGGCGCAGCTTAACCTTGTAGTGCCCGCCATACATTGAGTGCTTGGCGGGTCTCAGCCACATCATGAACCCGAAATAGCTGAACCCCTGCCCTTGCCCCGTGCAAAACCGCGGCCAAGGAGCCACCAAGGCGTTGATCTGCCTCAGCATTCCCATCAAGATCGCCAATAAAGCGCTTGCGCGATGCGCCCAGAAGAACCGGAAACCCTAGGCCAACAATGTCGCCAAGGCGCTGAAACAGCTCGATATTATGCTGCAAACTTTTACCAAACCCAATGCCCGGATCGAGGATTATTTGCTCTTTGCGCACCCCGACGGCAATCGCCGCCTCGGCCCGAGCCAGCAGGTATGTTTTCACTTCCTCAACCACATCTCTATAGCTCGGTGCCGTTTGCATGGTCTCGGGCAGCCCCTGCGCATGCATTAAGATCACCGGCACGTCGAGCGCTGCGGCTGTCGTTAGACTGTCTTCATTATATGTCAGGGCGGAGACATCATTCCAAAGCTCTGCCCCGGCTTCGACAGCCTGTCTTGCGACTTCCGGCTTGCGGGTGTCGATCGAGATCCGCTCTTGCGTTTTACCCACCAAGCCTTCGATCACCGGGATCACCCGGGACAATTCTTCATCGATAGATACCGGTTCCGCGCCGGGCCGTGTCGACTCGCCGCCAACATCAAGAATATCCGCACCGTCTTTGATAAGTTTGAGACCATGAGCGACCGCGGCTTGAATATCACAAAACCGTCCGCCATCGGAGAATGAGTCCGGCGTGACATTGACGATGCCGATGATTATAGATTTCATAAATCCACCCCCGCAGAACGCATATGCATGACGCGTGTAATGATAACTGCATCTTGATCCGTATTCACCCTGTAAATAAGGACCAGAGGGGCATGAGGAATTTTTCGATCCTCTACACCGACATCAATTGCCGGATACATTTCTGGGCTTATGGAAAGCAGCTGCAGCTTACGGTCTAGGTCCTCAAAGAACGACGCGACCACCGATCCCCCAAATCTATCGAGACCATATTCATAGTGCGATTGTAACTCGCTCAATGCTCTTTCGGTCCATCTAACTTTCATCAGGCTTTCGCGTAAGAATTAAGAAGCGCCGCCTCAAAAATATCGCGATGGGACTTATTCGAAAGACCGCTAACGAGTCCTGCCTCACTAGCCTGCTTGATTAGCGCCGAATGCTCACTGCGTGATAGACTACGCAAAAAAACCACCTGCTCATCGGTCGGATTGATCCAATTAATTTGATCATGTGTATAGCTCTTCATAGCACTTCACTTATACCAGAATATGACTTCCATAGCCAGTCGCTGCTTCGTCAATCCTTACGCCCCTGCCGTGGCCTTGCCCCCCGTATTTTCTGTCAACAGGACGACAAATTTTTGCT
>JAZGEB010000273.1:0-11808 GCA_036478515.1 Parvularculaceae bacterium
TAAAATTCAACGAATTTGCCAACCACGCCTTTTTCCCGCAGCATTTGCACGATGGTCAGCACAAGATCGGTTGCCGTTGCGCCTTCGGGCATTTTACCGGTCATTTTAAAGCCGATGACTTCCGGGATCAGCATTGAAATCGGTTGCCCGAGCATTGCCGCTTCTGCCTCAATGCCGCCAACGCCCCAGCCAAGCACGGCCAAGCCATTGACCATGGTAGTGTGGCTATCAGTCCCGACCAGCGTATCAGGATAAGCGTAGGTCTCGCCGTCGACGGTGGTGGTCCAAACGGTTTGGGCGAGGTTTTCAAGATTGACTTGGTGGCAAATGCCGGTGCCAGGCGGTACCACGCGGAAATTATCAAACGCGCCTTGGCCCCATTTCAAAAACGTATAGCGCTCGGCGTTGCGCTCATATTCCATTTCAACATTTTTCTCAAAAGCCATTTCCGTCCCAAAATGGTCAACCATCACTGAGTGGTCGATGACGAGATCAACCGGGGCGAGGGGATTAATTTTCTTTGGGTCTTGGCCGAGATTTTTCATCGCATCGCGCATTGCAGCCAAGTCAACCACCGCAGGCACGCCAGTGAAGTCTTGCATCAAGACCCGTGCTGGGCGGTAAGCAATTTCTTGCTTGTTGTCGCCTTTGTTGAGCCAATCGCCAAAGGCTTGGATATCGGCGGTTGTGACGGAGCGGCCATCTTCAAACCGCAGCATATTTTCGAGGAGTACTTTTAAGGATTTTGGTAAGCGGGAGATATCACCAATTGTCTTGGCCGCTGCATCTAAGCTGTAATAGCTATAGGCTTTGCCGCCAACTTTCAGCGTCTGTTTCGTATTCAGGGTGTCATTACCTGGTTGCATGGGGAACTCTCCTTGAGTTTAGGGTTATTTACTGGTCACTGCTCGAGCCAGCCCGAAAAAGAGCGGCGATTATCGACAACGGGAGCGCCCGTTAGAAGGACCAACAAAGTGGTATTTGGTCGCCCTTATGGCAGGCGCAGACCGGTTCATCAAGGTCGGGCACTGCCATCTCTTACTTGCGTGTTTTGAGCGAATGAATTAAGCTTTAAGCAATATTTTGGGGGGTAGGCTCTGTTACCGGAAGGGCTACCCATGGGAACGACAAAACGTATTCTCGCCTCTTATGCGGCCGGGTTTTGCCTGCTTGCCGCTTGTTCTGGCGGGGGCGGGTCTGACACGCCGCCACCTCCTCCTCCGCCACCTCCGCCGCCGCCCCCGGTGATAAAATTATCCGAGGCTGAAGCGTCGCGGTTCCTGACCCAGTCAACTTTTGGGCCGCGCGAGAGCGATATTGATGCGTTGGTCAACTCAAACTACGCAGCTTGGATCGAAGCTGAATTTGCCAAACCGCCCTCTTTGCATCTGCAATTTGTGCTTGATCAATTTATCAATGGCGAATTTCGCGACCCAGATGGCGGCACCATCGAAAAGCTGATGCTGTATCCCACAGCGTCATTTTGGGAAGCTGCGATCCATGGCGATGACCAATTGCGCCAGCGGGTCGCGTTTGCTTTATCGCAAATTCTTGTGGTGTCCCATCCGCGTGGCTCGTCGCTGGAAGAGTTTCCGTCTGCGGTTGCTGCTTATATGGATATTCTGACCACCGGGGCGTTTGGCAATTATCGCGACCTGCTTGGGGATGTCACCTATTCTGCAGCGATGGCGTCCTATCTAACCTATCTGCGCAATGCCAAGGCGTTTATGGATAATGGCAATGTCCCGGACGAAAATTATGCCCGCGAGATCATGCAATTATTTACCATTGGTCTGGTTGATTTAAATCCGGACGGGTCAGCGAAACTAGGGTCGGATAATCTACCGATCGAAACTTACGACAATTTGGATGTGACTGAGCTCGCCAAAGTTTTTACTGGGCTTAGTTTTGCCAATGCCCATTTCTTTGCTTATGGCGATGAGGTTCCCAATGAGTCGATTTACGCGCCCTTGCAAATGTTTCCTGTATTTCACTCGCAGGCGGAAAAGCGGTTTTTAAATGCGATCATCCCGCCCAACACAGATGGCAACACATCGATCACCCTAGCCCTTGATGAATTAATGGCGCATCCAAATGTTGCGCCCTTTGTGTCGCGTCAATTAATCCAACGCTTGACTGTTTCCAGCCCATCCCCGGCTTATATCGGTCGCGTCGCTGCTGTTTTTGAAGCTGGACGCTATGCAATGCCCGATGGCAGCCTCATTGGCGATGGTCGAAAGGGCGATATGAAAGCGACGATTGCCGCCATTTTGCTCGATGGCGAGGCGCGTAATGAAGCCAGCCTTAACAATGTTCAATCCGGTAAAATCCGTGAACCAATCATTCGCTTCACCCATTGGGCCAGAGCTTTTCATGTCAATTCAGCAGATGCTTTGGCGCAAGTTTTTTTAATCGATAGCTCTAGTCCGAGTTTATTAGGCCAAGCGCCGTATCGCTCGCCCTCGGTGTTTAATTTTTACCGCCCCGGCTATATCGCACCGGGATCGGAAACTGGCGCAATGGGCCTCACGGCACCAGAGTTGCAAATTGTCTCCGCCACATCGATTGTCGGATATACTAATTTCTTAACTCTCTATATTATTGGTGCTGCCCCGAAATATCCGGATGAAGCGCCGGACGCCTTCGTGCCGGATTATACAGCTGAGATAGCTTTGGCTGATAACCCGACGGCTTTGGTGGCACATCTTGATAAGTTGCTAACCGGAAGCACGATGCTTGATGGGACCAAGGCAAAAATCATCGAAGCAATGGCGACGCTGCCTTTATCGGGCACTGATGATGATGAAATTAAACGCGCGCGTGTGGCGATTGCCGTATTGATGGTGATGACCGCGCCTGAATTTTTAGTCCAGCGCTAGGAGGCGTGAAGCATGACGGATCGCAGACAATTCCTCAAAACAGCCGGCGCAATTTCCCTTGCGGGCGGGGCTGGATTATATTCAACCTTGGCTAATTTTTCGGCCCAAGCTGCGGACACGACGGGCTATAAAGCACTGGTCTGTGTGTTTTTGTTTGGCGGCCTCGATTGTCATGATACGATCCTGCCTTACGATCAACCATCTTATGATCGGTACACAGAAATACGCGCATCTTTATTGCAGGATTATGCGGCATTGCCCGGCGGATCGACCCGTGACCGGGATCGGTTGTTAGCGCTAAACCCGGTAAATGCGAGTCAATTTGGTAGCCGGCAATTCGCCTTGCCGCCAGAAATGAGCGCGCTAAAAGCGTTGTTTGATAATGGCAATGCTGCGATCATCGGCAATGTCGGGCCTTTGCTGGAGCCCACGACCAAGACAGATTTTGAAAATGACAGCCCCATTCTTCCCGCACGTCTATTTTCCCATAATGATCAGCAATCAACTTGGATGGCGATGAAGCCGGAAGGCGCCCCTGTTGGTTGGGGTGGATTGTTCGGGGATGCTGCGATTGCATCGAATGCAAATCAAACCCCGGCCCTGACGGCGGTTTCTAGTTTTGGCAATACGGTGTTTCTGGTCGGCAATTCTACGGTGCCTTATGAGCTTGGTGCTGACGGTGTGCAATTAGTCGGCGCGATTGAAAATGAGAACGGCGACTTGCCAGCTGACCTGCCACCGATCATTCGGGCCCATATGGAATCGGTTGGTGTCGCTCGAAGCAATCTGTATGAGCGCGACATGATCAACGCGACAATTGCCGGGCTTCAGACATCAGACACGTTAAACGCTGGCCTGACCAATGCCAGCTCGCCGATTACAACGGTTTTCCCGCAGACATTTTTAGCGGCACAATTACGCACAATTGCGCAGACCATCAATATTCGCGCCGAGATGAATTCTAACCGACAAATTTTCTTTGTTGGCATTGGCGGGTTTGATACGCATTCTGGTCAAGCAGCTAATTTGCCCGGCTTGCAGCAAGAAATCTCCGAAGCGGTCGCTGCATTCTACCTCTCAACCATTGAAATGGGCGCGGCGCAAGACGTAACATTGTTTACCGCATCCGATTTTGGCCGTACCCTGACGATAAATGGTGACGGCACGGATCATGGCTGGGGCGCGCATCATTTCGTTGTTGGCGGGGGTGTTAATGGCAATCGCATCTATGGCGACATCCCGCTCTTTGATTATGATCACGCCAATGATGCTGGCAATGGACGGTTGATCCCGAGTGTTTCGGTTGAACAGATGGCGGGCACGATGGGTCGTTGGTTTGGCTTAACCCCAGGAGAAATTGCGGCCTCCTTGCCGGCCTTGTCAAACTTCACCCAGCAGGATTTGGGATTTGTTTAGGCTCTTGCTACCAACTACCGCTAGAGCCGCCGCCCGACGATGACCCGCCGCCAAATGAACCGCCTGATGAGGAGGAACTTTTGCTTATTCTTGGTATCGTTCGGAATTCGGTATTTTCATAGCCGCAATTAAGGCATTTATAATCGATCTGTTCTTGTCCAGACGAACTGGTTGTCGCATGAGACAATGTTGTGCGTTCCGATTCGAGCGTTTTGTAATCGCAAGTCGGACAGGCGCCATATTTAGAGAGCCAGGCTGGGTAGCGTTGAATTTTCATATGCCCGTGGGAAATACATTTCCATATGTCATAATCAACTGACTTAATCATTTCTTCGAGCTGCTTGGCATCTTCGAGATATTCATCTTCCATTTCTTCGGTCAGTCGGGTCGTTGGCGAGCCACAGACATGGCAATCACGGGGCTTGTTGCGCAAATGACCCCGAAAAAAAAATACCGCAGCGCCAACCCCCGGGAAACTAAAAACCGCACTGAGAAACCAGCCTAAAAAGGACTTATCCCCCGACGACATTTCGGCAAAATTGATCAAGGGTTGTTTGGGCGCGCCCGCGCCAACACCGGCAAATTGAAAAATAGTTTCATCCACGCCAGCGGAGATACCGGTTGGGAAGTCGCCATTTTTAAAATGCGGCAGCATATATTTATCGATGATTTTTTTCGCATCGCGATTGCGGGCTAACGGATAGCCTGAACCCAATTCAATGCGCATCTCGCGGTCGTTCTTGGACACCAGGATCATAATCCCATCATTGCGCGCGGCATCGCCGACCCCCCAATAATTGAACAGACCGGTGGCAAAGGCTTCATTGCTTGTTGCTGGGCCATAATCAGTGCGCCGATGGATTGTCACGACAGTGAGTTCAATCCCGTGGCTTTTGCGCAAATCAACAAGCCTGTCATGGATGTCATCCTCAACCTCTTGCGGCAGCAAGTCAGCAAAATCATTGACGTAGAGATTGGTGTAATCAGGATAGGCATGAGCTGGCGCGACCGAGAAAATACTCGTTAGGCTTATTAGAATAATGCAAATCCGTAGCCGGTTCATGACAGATCCCCTTAAAGGTCAAGTAACCGATAGTGTTAGGTAATTCTTACGGAAGAACAAACCCATAAATGGTGACAAAATGGCACCCACTGCCTGCCAGCACAAACCCATGCCAGACCGCGTGGCCATATTTGAGTTGCTTCCAAGCATAAAATGCAGCACCGCCGGTGAAGCATAAGCCCCCGGCAACCAACCACACGAAGCCGGGAACAGTCAGACCGACCCATAAATCCCCGATGACAAACAGACACAGCCAGCCCATGGCGATATAGCCAAATAGCGATAATTTATCGAACCGCTCATGAGTGCCGTCGGCCGCATAATGGGCGATGAATTTTAGCGTCACCCCGATCGCGGCAATGACCCAGACCGTGACTAAAATAATCAGGCCCTTTATGGGGGGCAATATCAGCAATGCCAAAGGCGTATAGGAGCCAGCAATCATCAGATAAATTGCCGCATGGTCGAGGGTTTCAAGAAAGGGCTTGAATTTTGATTTATAGGCGCCGTGATAAATCGTTGAACAAAGATAGAGCACAATCATGCAGGCGGCATAAATCGCCGTGGCAGTAATCGCTTTGGGGCCGACATCGCTTGCTTTCAAAACGATGAAAATCAAGGCGAGAATAGACAAAATCACCCCGAGACCATGAGTCACCGCATGAGTGATTTCTTCTGCGTCCGAGTAGTCCCGGGCCTTACCCGATGAAATGGTCATCACAAACCTTGTACCTAGCGAGCCTCAAATTCTAAGCTCAAGCGCCGCCTGTAGCAATTATTTGTGGCAGTATATGGGTCTGATCGGTAAAATACCCAGCCACGCCTTGATTTTGACCCTCAATTGGCACCCAGAGATCAAGCTCTTGTCCTTTTTTCCCCACACGGTTATGGGTAATAGGAAGACTTTGTTGATCCTATCGGATGAATTTTTTAACTTGAGTGCCCTAGATGACTAAATCTTTACGAACCCTCCTGATCTCGCTTATTGGCGTTAGCGCCTTGTTTTTGGTCCCAGCGGCCTCGGCCGCTAGTCCGACCAAGGTCGGGACTTACAAAGACTGGAAGGTCTACACCCATGATATTGGCGGTGACACGATCTGCTTTGCCTTGGCCAAGCCCAAAAGTCAGTCGCCCAAATCGGTCAATCATGGCGATGTTTTCTTTATGGTCGCCAGCTGGAAATCCGGCGTGGCAACCCAACAACCAAGCTTGATGGCCGGGTATGACTTGCGTTCACGCCCTGAACCGACTGTGCGCATTGGCGGATCGGATAAATGGAAAATGTTCGTCTCTCAAACTGAAGGCTTTATCGAGCAAGCCAGCGCCGAGAAAAGACTGGTGTCATCAATGCGGCGCGGCTCGAATATGCGGGTCACAGCAGTGTCGCAACGCGGCACCCAAACCAATTATACATTTTCACTTCTTGGCATATCCGCCGCGTTGGAGCGGGCGTCGAAAGCTTGCAAGTAGAGCTGTAAACAAAATACAACCTATGGGTGCTGTCCGGTTACGTGTCTGATCTTTATGGTCTGGCCACAAATCGGGTGGGGCCAACAAATCAAGAAATTTATTTCCTTTCTTCTCATGGGCGGCGTGTATTCTGGCATGTTGCTGGGCACGGCGCATGCCGGGCCATGGCCGCAACACCAAGGCGATGCCCTGCTGATTTCGCGAACAGATAAGTATCAAAGCGAGACACGGACAGAAGACGGTTTCTTTGCCTTCGAGCAATTGGCCACCGGCCTATATGGCGAATATGGCTTAACCGACCGGACCACGGTGGGGATTAATCTGTTCTATACGGATCAACAAAACAGTGGTCCCGTTGCCGAGCGCAGCGCGGCGGGTTTCGCTGTCGCAGATGTTTTTATTCAACGACAAATACGGCGCCGGGATTATTCGGTTTGGTCGGCCCGGCTTTTAATCGGGGCACCGACAAACATCACCCGGTTTAGTTCTTTGGCTGGTGATATGTCGGAAGACCGAGATGCCAGTCTTGAGCCGGGGGTGTTATATGGCCGAACCATCGATGCGCGCGGGCGACATTTTGTTACCGGTGACATCGGCTACCGGACAAATTTTGGCGATGATGCAGACCATGTCCGATTTGATATCGGTTATGGGTTTCGCCCAAAGGCCAAGCTTTTATTGTCTCTCAAGGGTTATAGCCGCACCAGTTTAAAAAACCATTCTGGCAACGGCGAAGATATCGATTTTGTTCGGCTTGAACCATCGGTTGCTTTTGAAACGGATCGATTTGGGACATTTGAAATAGGCTACGCGCAAGATATCTCGACCCGGAATATGTCACCGGGTGAGGCGGTCTTTTTCAGCCTGTGGACGAGGTTTTAAATGGACGCATCGGGGGAGCTGCATCATCCAAAAATCAAAAATCAAACCGAACTTGAAATATTTCGGCACCAAGCCGTTGGAATGGTGCGAGAGGTGGTGCCTGAATTATCTGCGCATGTCCGTATGACGACATTCCAATGGGGCTTGTTTGGCGTTTGCATCACCAATCTTTTGTGGATCACAGCCATGTTTCCAGCGGTGATCATCTCCGCCTTCGTGGCTGGCTTTTCCGCCTTTTGTCTCTTTGCTACCTTGTTGCGGGTTTGGTTAGTCATCGCTGCTATTGGCCGGGGTCAGCCGAGCAAAAAAGCGCCGACCAGTAGCCCCCCGCAAAACACGCCCCAGAACATGCCGATGATCACGATATTATTGCCGCTCTACAAGGAAGCCAATTGTTTGCCTGGCCTGATCAAGGAGATTGAAAAACTCAATTGGCCAGGTCATCAGTTGGATGTAAAATTACTATTGGAGGCAGACGATCGCGCGACGATTGAGGTCGCAACATGGAATTGTCCTGACCAAGGCTGGGAAATCATGATCATTCCAGAGGGCGGGCCGAAAACCAAACCCAAAGCGTGTAATTATGGCCTTCTTCATGCCAAGGGCGAGTATATCGTGATCTATGATGCAGAAGATCGTCCTGAACCGGATCAACTCAAATTGGCCGTGGCGGGATTTGAGCAAGGCGACGAAAAACTTGCCTGCCTGCAGGCGCGGCTCAATTTTTATAATCCTAACGAGACATGGGTAACGCGATTATTCACGCTTGAATATACATTGTTGTTTGACTGGTTGCTGCCCGGCTTTGCCCGTCTTGGCGCGCCGATCCCTTTGGGGGGGACCTCAAACTTTTTCAAGACAGATATTTTGCGGCGCTGTGGCGGATGGGACGCCTTTAATGTGACCGAAGACGCAGATCTTGGCTTGCGCCTCGATGCGGCGGGCTTTGCCACAGATGTGTTTAACTCAACCACATGGGAAGAAGCGGTCTCGGATCTTGGCCCTTGGCTGCGGCAACGCTCGCGCTGGATCAAGGGCTATTTGCAAACTTGGCTGGTCCATTGTCGCCATCGCCAAATCGGATTTCGCCGGTTGGGGTGGCAAAATGCGCTGACGACGCATCTGTTCATGGGCGGGGTGATATTATCGGCCTTGGCCAATCCAATTTTTTTGGCCCTCTGGTTCGCCATCGTGCTTGGGCTGGTGCCCGGTATTGGTGCGCTCACCTCGGGCTTGCTGACTTTTTGCGCCATTATTCAAATCGGTCTTCTGGCATTTGCCGCGCAACGACGTGGCTGGATCTATCTCATGCCAGCGGCATTGCTCGCGCCCCTATATTGGCTGGCTCAGTCCCTTGCAGGTTACAAAGCTTTCTGGCAGTTTTTCATCAATCCGTTTTACTGGGAAAAAACTGACCATGCTTGCGTTCAAATCTTCAAAGATGAAACCATAACCTAATGTCCACTCTCCTTAGTGACCTCGCCGGGGTTCCATTTCGCAAAATGAATGGCCTTGGCAATGATTTTGTGATTGTCGATTTGCGCCAGTCTTCTGCCAAGATGACGCCGGAAGCCGCTATCGCCTTGGGTGATCGCAAAGGCCAATATGGCTGCGATCAGATTATCAGCCTGGAGACTCAAGGCGATATTCCCTTCATGGGCATTTGGAATTGCGATGGCTCACCGGCAGAAGCTTGCGGCAATGCAGCTCGTTGTATTGGTTGGATTTTGTCAGCAGAGACCGGACAGGAGCAAGTCACGTTTTTGTCGCCTGCTGGCGAATTGACCTCAACGCGTCTTGGTGAGTGGCGCTTTAGTATTGATATGGGCGAGCCGAAATTGCGCTGGCAGGAAATTCCGCTTGCGGAACAAATGGATGATACGCGTTTCATTGATGTCAAACTTGGGCCGATTGACAATCCAGTGTTGTGGGGGCCATCGGCGGTGAATATGGGCAATCCGCATTGCGTGTTCTTTGTTGAGGATGCCGAAGCGCAGGAGCTTGATCGGTTTGGCCCGATGATCGAATATCATCCACTGTTCCCAACACAAGCCAATGTCTCGGTCGCGCAAGTCAGGTCAAAATATGAAATCCGCTTGCGGGTCTGGGAGCGCGGCGTTGGTATCACCAAGGCGTGTGGCACAGCGGCGTGTGCGGCGCTGGTCTCGGCTCATCGCCGCCGCTTGACCGACCGCAAAGCGACCGTGGTGCTCGATGGTGGATCGTTGGCAATTGAATGGACCGACGATAATCATGTCCATATGGCAGGCCCGGTAGAGCTTGAATATGACGGCGTTTTGTAGCCGCACGGTCCAACTTGAAAAGCCCGCGCGAATGCCGCACATAATGGGGATGACAAAACGTCCCGCTTCCTCGGACACCCCAGAGGTGATCACGCTTGGCTGCCGCCTCAACGCTTATGAGTCGGCACAGATGCGGGCGCTTGGGGTTGCTGCTGGGGTGAGCGATGCGGTGGTGATCAATACATGCGCGGTGACTAATGAAGCGGTCCGCCAGGCACGTCAGACCATTCGCAAAACCCGGCGCGCCGATCCCGATAGAAAAATCATCGTTACCGGATGCGCAGTCCAGATTGATCCGGAAGCTTTTGCGGCGATGGATGAGGTTGACGCGGTGCTGGGTAATATTGAAAAACTCGATGCCAAAAGTTGGGTTGCGCTTGGTCGCGGGGCGGCCCCGGGGGTTAGTGATATTATGCAGGCGGATTATGTCACCCGGGCTGAGTTGCCAGCGCCGCCACCGCAAATGATAACCAGAGCCCATGTGCAAGTGCAAAATGGCTGCGATCATCGTTGTACTTTTTGCATCATTCCGTTTGGCCGCGGCAATTCGCGCTCGGTGTCGCCAGAAGATGTGGTCACAGAAATTCGCGGGCTGGTCGCGGCGGGTGTGCCGGAGATCGTCATCACTGGGGTTGATATCACCTCATGGGGCGCTGACCTTGACGGCGCACCGCAATTGGGCGAGTTGATCCACCGGATTTTGCTCGATGTACCAGAGCTTCCGCAATTGCGGCTTTCGTCGATTGATGGCGCGGAAATTGATCCCCGCTTGTTTGAGCTGATTACGCAACACCCCCGCATTGCCCCCCATATTCATCTGTCATTACAAGCCGGGGACAACATGATCCTGAAACGGATGAAGCGGCGACATACACGCGAAGATGCGATTAGACTTTGCCAAGACATCCGCGCCGCCCGTCCCGAAATGGTATTTGGCGCTGACATTATTGCCGGCTTCCCAACTGAAACAGAACAGATGTTTGAGCAATCGCTCAGTCTAATCGATGAATGCGGTCTGACATATACTCATGTGTTTCCTTATTCTGCCAGAACCGGAACGCCAGCAGCAAAAATGCCTGCGGTCAATGGCCGTGACATTAAGGCCCGTGCAGCCCGGTTGCGGGCCAAAGGCGATCAAGCGCTTGGGGCTTTCCTGGCCTCTCAAATCAATCAGGTGGGCCGCGTGCTAACAGAAAAACCAAAACGAAATGAACAAAGCCAATTGATCGGCATGGGGCGATTAGCCAATTTTGCCGAAGTGAAATTTACCGCAGAGGATGAGAAGCTGCTTCAGGCTGGGCAATTTGTTGATGTTGATCTTATCCGGCATGACGCGGCACATCTTTTTGGCACGGCCCAGAAATTAAGCGAGATCAGGATATGAGCGAAAAGAAAGGCCTGTTTGGTCGCATTTTTGGCAAAAAAGAAACGCCGCAAGCGCACGACAATGATGGCGTGGAGACAGATTTAACGCCAGAGCTGACAGATGTGCCGGTCAATGAAGGTCCGATCAATGAACCGTCTAACGAGAAGAGTAATGTCAGTCAATCAGGCGATGAAGAAGGCGCGCTAAACCCAACTTCAATTGCCGAAGTCACCGACAAGGCAGGTTTATTGGCGCGATTACGTGAAGGCCTGTCGCGAACATCGACGAAGCTCACCGAGGGCGTGTCGGGGATTTTCACCAAGCGCAAGCTTGATGATCAGACCATGGAAGAGTTGGAGGACTTATTGATCAGCGCTGATCTTGGTGTTCCTGCTGCTACTAAGATCACCGCGGCATTGGCCAAAGACC